>JBBSII010000006.1:0-21550 GCA_038232175.1 Thermomicrobiales bacterium | reverse complement strand
TTCAGGCAGCCGGTCAGTTCCTCCATGTGCGCGAGGGAGAGCGCGTTGCGCCGCTCCGGGCGATTCATCGTGACGGTGGCGATTCGCCCCTCCACCGCGTACTCGATGTGTTGATACGTCTCCGTTGTGGTTGCGCCCATGTTTGCTCCCCTTTCTTCATGCGGTTGTGTCCGAGCATCATAGCAAAGAGTGGGAAGAAGCCAGAAGCCGGAAGCCAGAGGGGAAGAGGCCAGAGGCTGGAAGGTGAATATCCGGCTTCTGGCTGCTGGCTTCCGGCCTCTGGCCTCTGGCTTCTTCCCCTTACCGAAACACCGTCACCATGACGACGCCAGCCACGACACAGACCGCGCCGAGGATCATGCGGCGGCTCACGTCCTCATGCTGCCGGAGGAAGACGCGCACGAGGAAGACGGTGATGAGCGGATACGTCGAGCTGATCGGTGCGACAACGACGACGGGCAGAAGCGAGAGCGCGATCACGTTCGCGCTGTAGCCCATGATCGCGCAGAGGCCGGAGGCGAGGATGAAGAGGAGCGCGCGCCGTTCCGGTCGCCACCCCGCACCCTGCGCATGCCAGGCGCGGAACGCCAGCGGCGCGAGCACGACCACGCCGACGATCAGGGCGATGACGATAGCGCGGAAAGGGTGGCCGTAGTGCGCCAGCCCCCGCCGGGTGAGCACGGCGTTCGTCCCGTAGGCGGCGGCGGCGGTGAAGGCGATCAGATAGCCGACGCGCTCGGTGTGCCTGGCGTCGCTCGACTCGCCGGGCCGATCCGCTTCAACCGCGATTGGCACGACCGAGGCGCGCTCGGTGCGCTCGGCGTCGCTCAACTCGTCACCACCAGCACGACACCACCGACAATGAGCGCAACCCCGGCGAGTTGCGCCGGATGGATCGTCTCACCCGTGAAAATCACCGCGAGGATGATCGAGATGAGCGGTGAGCAGGCGAAGAGCGAGACCGCGCGCGTCGCGCCGAGGCGTTTGGTGGCGTTGTAGTTGCACTGCCTGCCAATGAGGAAGTTCACTACACCGACCATCGCGAACCACGCGAACGCCGAGCATGGATACGCCGCCAGCCCGCCTGGATCGCTGATGAGCAGGACGACGAGGCAAACGACCAACCCCGCGCAGAGCGAAAGGAACGTGCCGAGCGCGGGCGGAATCTGGCGCAAACCCTGCCGGGCCAGCACCGCATCTGTTCCCCAGCCCAGCGATGCCAACACCGCAGCGAGTATGCCGAACATTCTCTCGTCTCTCCGTCGAGCGCGCGAGGGATCACGGGGCCCGGACACAGCGTAGCCGCCGCACCCGACATGTCAAGGCGTTACGCGATGGGAGGTGGTGTTTTACTTCTCAGTGTCCGGTTCGGGAGGTGGTGTGCGACGGGAGACGACATTCCCCAGCATCGCGCCGAAAATCAGGTGCGCGAGGAACATCACGACCGGGCGGGCGGGGCGATCGCGCGAGGCGGGCGGCATAATTCCGAGCGCGGGGACCCATCCCTGGTAACTGAGCGCCCAGATGATGCTGCCGAAGACCATGCCGTGCGCCGCGCCGGGGATGCGGGCGGGCAAGCGGCGATGAATGACGGCGAAGAGCGCGCCGGTACTCATGCCGAAGCCGAAATGGAGCAGGCCCGCGAGGGCATCCTGCGTCTTCTCGTCGCGCGGGTTGACGCCTGCGGCATCGAGCGCGGCGGCGACGATCTTCTCCGGCGGATGCTCGCCCATCAGCCCCAATCGCCCGGCGGCGAGCATAAAGGCGCTCATCGCCGTCGTGCCGACCGCGCCGCCGAGTACGCCGTCACTGATCGCCTGCAGATCACGTTGCATAGTTACAGTCTCCCGTCCGCATGATGTGTTTCGTCATGCTGTGCGTCGCATCGTGCATAGCGCGCATTGCGCACAGGCGCGCTACGCTTCCGCCGCGTCTCGGCGCGAGAAACGGGAAGTCGCCGTGCCCATCGCATCGGTGATGATGCCACGCGCGGTGAAGTGCCCGATCACATGCGCGTCAAGCAGGCGAGTCGCGAGGGCGCCGACCGCCACTCCCTGCTTCGGCTGACGAAAGAGCGCGTGCGCGTTCAGGCGGGGGCGGCGGTCCCACTCGTCCGGGATGGTCACGCCGCGCTCGCGCAGTTGATCGACGAACACGCCCACCGTCCGGCGGTCCGGGTCCGCCTCCGGGGCAACACGCCGACTCATGAACTGGACCTCCGCCGCTGTGCCCGCCCAGAGCATCGTCAGCACCTGCAGGAGGCGATCCGGCTGACCCGCCGGGAAGGCGCACTTCCAGAGATCGATCTGGAGCGGCCCCATGATTGCGGATTCCGCGTCCATGTCTGGATAGAGGGTCAACATGCTGAAGCGGCACCCGAACGACGCGGCGGCAACCGCGTGCCCTGCCTCGTGAAATGCGATCCGCTCCAATCGAGGGATCTGTCGCCGCGTTGGTGTGTCAACCATGATACGCTCCTCTGTATCCTGACCCTGATCTCCACCATCCAGTGCAACGGGCGGACGTTCGGTGATGAGAAGCATGGGGAATCGTTTGCAATCGAAGATGTGCTCCTGTCTCTTTCCTGTTGCACCTTCCGTGCCACACAGGTCGCGCTGGGCATTCACACCACCGCACCCTGGAATGTATCGAGCAGCATAGCAGAGGCAATGGCAGAAGACAGAAGGATGTGACTTTCCCAGTCTCCTGCCTACTGCTGATCGCGCACCGGCCCGTGCGCCAACCGCGCGTAGCGATCGGCCCAGGTGCGGGAGCCGTCATCCGGCATCGCCTCCATGCGGACGCCGCGCTCCTGCACGGGCTGGTTGCCCGCGAGGAAGTCGGCCCAGCACTGCTGCATGTTCGCGTAGTGCATCACGCGCCCGCCGGGCCAGATGACCGAGAGCAACTGGTGCGGGTAGGTGATCGTATACGGCGGCTCCATCCGGTAGCGGGTGAGCGCGTCTTCATCGACCGTGACGCCAAGCCCCGGCGCTTCCGGCACGCGCAAATGGCCGCCACTGATCGTCAGCGGCTCCACGAGCAGGTCGTCGCTGTAGTTGTTCAGGCAGGTGATCGCGGGCCACTGCGCGAGGGGCAGCACCGCGCCGAGGTGCGCTGCCAGCGCCGTCGTCAAACCGGTGCCGACGAGTTGGAGCCAGAACGGCTTGGCAAAACCCCCGGCGAGCGTGCCGTGTTGGAGCACGCTGCTCACTCCCCCGCCGACGACAAAGCCATCGCACGACTCGCCCTGCACGATCATCGCGAACGGTGGCGCGCCGTGCCCGTAGGAGAAATGGACGGCGAGCGGGTGCACAATCTTGCGCCGCAATTGGCGGTAGCCCTCAAGGTCGTCGTGCGGCAGCGGCGACTCGTAGATGGCGATGCGCTCGTACCGGTCGAGCGCAGTGAGCACTGGGGCGGCGTTGCCGACGTTCAGGAGCATCTCATTCCAGTCCACGTCGATGCGATAGTGCGGTGGTGTGACCGCGCTCACCGCCTCGATCTGCGCGTAGATGTCGATCCACGGGCGCACCTTGAACTTGTGCGCCGTGTACCCCCGCGCGATGGCCTCCTTCGCCTCCTCGGCGAGGTCCTCCGGCCCCATCTTCGTGTTCCACCACGCGATTGGGCACCAGTCGCGCACCTTTGGCAGGTTAAAGAGGCGGTACGCCGGCACACCGAGCGCCTTACCGACGACATCGTAGATTGCCATCTGCAAGCCCGCGCCGAGCGAGTCGTCCCCGAGGAAGTCCGCCGGGTTCTTGCCGCGCACGCGCTCCACCGCCTCATCGGTGACGCGGCCCCAGGTGTAGTGCGGCAGCGTCTCGCCGTAGCCGACGACGCCCGCGTCCGTCACGACGCGGGTAATCTCCGACACGCGCCACTGCCCGACGAGCAGCGCGTTCCACCGCCGTACCCGCTCCGTGAAGGGCACATCGACCGTGATCCGCTCGACCTCGACAATTTTCAATTCTACCCCCTTGCCCCCTCCCTCGGAGGAAAGGGGCGACTCCATCTGGGCATCGTGCCCTGTCCATCGAATACGAGCCTATCCCAGTTCCCCTCTCCCTCCCTTCCGAAGGATGGGGCAGATGCCATTCCGGGCGATTCTCCTCTCGCCAGAAGGAGCATAACCTATTGGAGCGCTTTGGTAGCGATACGTGTCTCTCTCGGTCGGCACACTGCCAGTGCCTCCCTTTTTGCTGCTATTCCCGCTCTTCCGGCGGTCGCACCGACTTGAACATGACAAGGAGCAGCACGTCGTAGATGCCCTTCAGCGCCCCGCCGATCACGAGCGGCCAGCCGAAGGGCGAGAGGCCGAAGAGATAGCCCGAGAGCAGGGGACTCGCCGCCGTTGCGAGGCTGCGCGGCACCGTCGTCACGCTCGCCGCCGCAGGTCGCTCCTCGGGTGTCACGACCGCCATCACGTAAGAGTTGCGCGTCGGCACGTCCATCTGCGAGAGGGCGGCGCGCGCCAGGAGGAGGATGAGCGCGAGCGGGAGGTTCGGCATGAAGGGGACGAGCAGGAGGAAGATGTTCGATGGTAGATGCGTGTAGACCATCGTATTGATAAGGCCGATCCGACGCGCGAGACGGACGGCGACGGGAAAGGAGAAGGCCGACAATACCCCGGTCCAGAAGAAGATCGCGCCGGCCGCTCCCACGGAGAGATGAAAACGCTCGAAGAGCCAGAGCGCCAGGAGTGACTGCACGACGAATCCGCCGCCGAAGGAGTCGAGGCTGAAGAGCGCCGCCATGAGGTAGACAATTCGCCGCGACTCTCGCAACGGCGCGTCCGGTTTGCCGGTTCCCGGCTCGATCTGGGGTGAGAGATCGCGATAAAGCAAGAGGACGACGAGGCCTGCGAGCGTGTAGAGCCAGAACGTCGCGTCTAGCGCCCTGCCGAGACTGATGGATGAATGTGCGCTGACGAAGCTGGGCACGCCCGCGAAGAGCGCGCCGACCGCACCCATGAGGGACCCCACGATGCTGTACCGGGCAAAGAGCGCGGTGCGCTCCTTGTCGCTCACCGTCTGTGGCAGCAGCGATTGCTCAAGCGGCAGGAAAATGCTCACGTCGCCGGAGGAGGGATTGAGCGTGCCCACAAAGGCAACGGCGAGCAGGGGCCAGAAGGCGTGCGCAAAGATGAACCCGAGACCAGTGAACGCCATCAGGAGCGCCGCACTGAAGAGCAGATGCCGACGCTTGAAGCGATAAGCGACCAGCCCAACGACGAGTGTCAGTGCGGACGAACCGATGAGCGTCGCGGTAGTGATCCCGCCGATGCGCAGGCCGCTAAATCCGAGCCGGGTGAGATAGAGGGGCAGGAGCACACTGACATAGCCATCGGTGAAGGCGCGGATACCGCGCGAGAACAGGAGCACCCGAGCATCGGGCGTGGCATCACGGGGCAGAAAACGCCACCGTGATGACGCATCCTCCTGGTTTCCTCCCGTGTCGGCCTCGATCTGCCCGGAACGTGTCCGTACCATCCGTTCCCTGCTTCCCCATTGTGACCGACTGTGTCATGCGGCGAGAGCTCTCCGCGACCGCTTCCAAGCCCCGCGATTCCGGCGTCAGATCCTCCTCTGGGTGGCATGAGCGGCATGGAGGATTAGGGCATCGGTCGCTCCTCGTGCCAATCCGTTCGCGCCTGATACGCCCGCGCGACGGCGAGGATGGTGTTCTCCGCGCCCGCGCGCCCGACGAACTGGATCGCCGTCGGCAGGCCGCGCTCGCCGAAGCCGCTCGGCACGCTGACGGCGGGCAGGCCCGCGACATTCCCCGCCGCGCCGATCACCGGACGGCGGCCACTCGGCGTCTTGAAATACTCGCTGAACCGCGTCGTGATCGGGCTGGCGACGGCGTTCGTCGTCGGGGTGAGGATGGCGTCGTACCGCGCGAGGAGCGCGTCCACTACCCGCACGATGTGGCGGCGGATGCGGATCGCGTTCAGGTAATCTTTGGCGGAGACGAGGCCATAGGCGTACCCGCCGGCGTGGTCCTCCGGCGCGGTCAGTTCCTCCGCCTTGCCGCTGTGGATGAAGTCATCGAACGCGCTCGCGGCCTCGGCCCGCAGGATCGTCTCGATCACGGGGCCGTACGGCAGGTCGGGCAGTTCGACCTCCTCGATGGTCGCGATGGCGCGCAGGGCGTCGAGCGCGGCGGTGAAGTTCGCGCCCACAGCGGGTTGCACGCCCTCCGTTGCGCCCGCCAGCACGCCGAGCCGGAAACCGGACGACCGTGCCCGCTCCGGCTCGTAGCGGTAGGCGAGCGTCAGGCTCGTGTCGTCCTCCGGGTCGTGCCCGGCGATGGCCTGCAAGACGAGGCCGCAGTCGTCCGCCGTGCGGCACATCGGGCCGAGTTTGTCGAGCGTCCAGCAGAGCGCCATCGCGCCCCGCCTGCTCACGCGCCCGTAGGTTGGTCGCAACCCGGAGATGCCGCAGTACGAGGCGGGCGTCGTGATCGACCCCCACGTCTCCGAGCCGATGGCGAACGGCACCGCGCCCGCGCCGACCGCCGAGCCGGAACCGCTGGACGACCCGCCGCTCCACGCCCCCGCGTCCCACGGGTTCAGCCCCGGCCCGGTGATGCTCGCGTTCGGCTGGTCGTACCCCATGCCCCCCGCCAACTCGACCATGCTCAGTTTCGCCACGAGCACCGCGCCCGCCGCCCGCAACCGCTCGATCACCGCCGCGTCGCAGTCGAACTGCTGGTTGCGGAACGGCGCCGCGCCCCACGTCGTCGGGATGCCGCCCGCTGTCGCAAGCAGATCCTTCGCGCCCCAGGGGATGCCGTGCAGCGGCCCCCGGTCGTGCCCCGCTCTCAGTTCACGCTCGGCGGTGTGCGCCTCATCCATCGCCCGCTCGCGCGTCAGCGTGACGACCGCGTTGAATCGCCGCCCGACGCGATCGAGGCGGTCGAGGAAGTAGTCGGCGAGGGCCGTGGGCGTCGTCTCCCCGGCGCGCAGCATCCGGCCCAATGCGCGGATACTCAGGAACGCGAAGTCGGTTGCCATCGCTCACTCCCCCCGATAGGCGCGGAAGACGCTGCCCGGTTCGTCGCCATTCGCGAGCGGATACGCCGCCAATGCCTCCGTATTCGCCAGATTCCGCGCGATTCCCGCCCGGATGATCGCGCGGTCCTTGTCGTCCAGCCGCTCACCGTACCGCGCCTCGACCGTCGCCATCAACTGCTCCGCGACCGGATTCTTGTCGCCCTGCTGCTCTGCCATGGACTCCCCCATCATTGGGACGAAAACGATTGAACCACAGAGACACAGAGAACACAGAGACGAGAGGGAAACTTCCTCATTCTTCGGTGTTCCTGCGTTTCACTGCGCGATATTCTACCTGTTGTTGCGGTTGTGCGGCACGATTCGGGGTTACAGCGATGATGGGGCAGAGAGACTATGTATGAACGATTGAGGATGGAGAAACAGGGGATGGGAATTATCCCCGAGCGGGACGAAGTCGAAGTTCTCCGTGTAGAAGTCCCGGACGCCCTCTTTCGGGTCCACGACCATCCCATAGACCGCCATCACATCCTGCCGGTACACCCGGATGAGTGCGTCAATGACGAGGCGTTTTCCGAAGCCCTGTCGCTCGAATCGTCGGTCAACGCCCATCCGTCCGAGCAGGGCGACAGGGACTGGATAGCGCGGCAGATGAGCGGTGAACCGCTCCGGCACCGCGCTGAAGTCTGCGGAAGCGGTGGAGAGTGTGTAGAAGCCGACAATGAGATCGGTATCCCGATCCCGGAGCACCCACGCATTCGCGATTCTGCTCTGCGTGTTCATGAGTGCGTGGCGGCGAAAGTACGCAGTGATCTGGTGATCCGCGCAACGAAAAGCCGCTCGATTGTGCTGTTCACTGAGCGGCTCGAAGACGTATCGATCATTCGCCACGCACATGCTCGCCGGTGAACGCGAGGTAATCCGCAACTGCGGCACGCAGTTTGTCGCTCGGCTGGGGAGGGTTCAAGAGCAGTTCCGCGAAGGCGATACTCTCCTCCCGTGAGAGCACGATGCGCTGATGCGACTCGATGGTCTGGCGCGCCTTCTCGACCGCGCTTGCGAGCACAAAATCGCTCGTACTCCGCCCTTCGAGCGCCGCCGCCTGGTCAATGATCGCCCGCGAATTCTCCGGCATGCGGATATTGAATCGCGGTGACTTCGTTCCTGTGCTTGCTGTGCTGCTCATCGTGCTTTCCCCGTTCGTGCTCGCAAATCATTCGCTGCTTCGATGCAATCGTACATCATACTGATGTATATATCAACGTGGAAAAGCGACGGGCGCTCATGAAGGAGGGCCGGTGTGTGCACCGGCCCTCCAACGCTTCTCGTACGATCTGTGGCGTTCTCCGCACGGTGCGTGGTTATACGCGGTACGCCCGCCGACGAAGTAGCACACCGGCGACGATCAGGGCGCTGCCCGCCATCACCATGAGGAGTTCATTCATGCTGTGCCCGATCGTGCCGGTCGGCATACCTGTGCTTGGCAATGTCGTCGTTTGCGGTGCGGCGCCGCCACCGGTGCCACCGCTGCCCGTGAACGCGAAGGAATTAAGCGCGGTCCCTGCCTGCTGGAAGAAGGTGTTGAAGTCGTTCTCAGCGGCGGTGAAGGTGAGGACGTAGACCGTGTTCGCTTGCATGGTAATAACCTGCGCGCCACGCAAACGGCTGGCCTGGGCTACGGTGAAGAAGTAGTCGTAGCGGCGCGCGGGTTGCCCGGCTACCGTGAGGCTCTGGATGCCGCCCGGCCCTTCCTGGTAGCCCGGTATGGACTGCGCGACGCCCGCACGGCTCTGTGTCGCGATCTGACCGATGTCCACGCCAGACGGCACGGAGACGGTGACGATATTGAAGTTCGCGTTCAACGGCGCGGCGGCATTGAAGACGCCACCGAGCATCGTACCCGGCGGCAGGTTCGTCCCCTGCGGCGGGCTTCCTTGCTGCCAGCCATCCGGTATCGTGAATGAGAAGCGACCCTGGGGGTCGGTGTACGTCCCCGCCGCTTCCACGGCGCTGATCGAACAGACACCAAGCAACGCGACAATGACCAGAATCTTCCACCATCCGTGTCGTGTCATTCCAACCTCCTCTGCTCCTCATGTAGCGACCCACCGCCTGTCGCTTGCACTAAGAATGCCGCTATCGCACGCATCTGGCAAATTCCCCCGTTGTTCGTTGTTGCCATCCCACCGTGCTCCGTATGCGAGAGATTGAATCTCCCCCTCTCCGCTCCGGGTGTATACATCGGGAAGGAGCCGGAAGCCGGATATTCACGCGTAGAGGCTCAGTGTTCGTCACGGCGCTTCTCCGGTCTCTGACTTCCGGCTTTTCCCTGCTCACTGTATACTAGCCCCCGCCCCGTCCGACAGGCGGACGGGGCAGGCGAACCGAGCAATGAGGAGGATCTCCTGCATGGGAAAGACATTTCGACAGATGGTGGCGGACGCGCGGAACGAAGTGGGCGTCGTCAGCCCGCAGGATGCGAAGGCGGCGATCGATCAAGGTAACGCGACGGTGATCGATGTGCGCGAGCCGGACGAGGTCGCGGAGAGCGGCACGGTGCCGGGCGCGCGCAACATCCCGCGCGGCGTCCTCGAAATCAAGGCGGACACCGAACTGCCAATGCGCGACCCCGCGCTCGAAGACCGCAGCCAGAAGGTGATCATCACCTGTGCCGCAGGCGGTCAGGCGGCGCTTGCCGCGAAGTCGCTCAAGGACATGGGCTTCACGGATGTCTCGATCATCGATGGCGGGATCGGCGGCTGGAAAAAAGCTGGCTACGAGACGGCTGAGCCGAAGAAGTAACGCGGGAATCCTCACCCCCTGCCCATGCCCTTTAGGCGGCATGGGCAGGGGTGAGGAACTTCCTAACAGGGCGACAATGAATATGCCCTGTTCGTTCGCCCACCCGTGCCACATCCGCGCCCGCGCCAGTGTACAATACGCCTCATGCGATTGCCGATTGCCGCCCCTCCCCCGCTCGCACCGCTCCCGTCGCGCGTCTCACCGTGGGCGCGCACGCTCCTCACCGGGCATCGCGGCGCGTGCGCCTACGCGCGGGAGAACAGCCTCGCATCGTTCCGGCGCGCGGTTGCGATGGGCGCGGATGTGCTGGAGTGCGATGTCCGCCTCACGCGCGACGGTGCGCTCATCCTCGCGCACGACGGGATCGTGGGGCGCGGGCGGTCAGTCGCGCGGATCGCGGCGCTGACCGAGAAGCAATTGCGCGCGTACACCCGGGACGTGCTCACATTCGCGGAACTGCTCCCTTTCATCATGGCGCACGATGTGCTGCTCAATGTCGATCTCAAGGTGCCGGATGCGGAGATGCCGCTCGTCGGCACGCTCGCCGCGCACGGTCTCGTGCACCGGACGATCGTGACCTCGCGCGCCGCGTATCAACTGCGGCGGCTGCGCGCGCTCGCACCGGGGGTGCGGCTCGGATTGTCGAAGGGTTCCAGCCCGCCGCGTGGCCCGCACGGCGCGCCGGAGTGGGCCGCACTCCTCACGCAACGCTCCTTGCTGCCACAAACGCTCCCCGGCACCCTGCGCCATGCCCGCGCGGACGCCGCGTACCTGCATTATCGCCTCGTCACGCCCGCCCTCGTCCGGTCGCTGCACGGCGCGGGCTACGGCGTCTACGCCTGGACGGTGGACGATGTCACGGTCGCGGAGAAACTGCTTGAATGGGGCGTCGATGGGATCACCACGAACCGTCCCGATTTCGTTCGCCCACTGATTGACCGATGTTCAACACCACGCGATGACGGGAGAGAAAACAGATGACGGTTTCGATCATCACCGAGGGCGACAGTTGGACGATCCCGCCGCGCTCCCCGAAGGAGTCCGCGTACCGCATCGTTCGGCGCGCGGATGATCGCTGGGCGGTGCAGGCGACCTCCTTCGCGCGGTACGGCGAGGGCGGCGAGTGGTTCCCGCCATTCGCCTCCGTCTTCACGGCGAAAGAGGCGTGCGCGCAACTCGTGCGACGCATGGCGACACAGATCAAGGACCGTGCCTACCTCGATGAGGTCATACAGGAGATCACTTCGCGTACCGGCGCGCCGCCACCGGAACAGGACTGAGGACTGAGGACTGAGGACTGAGACTGGAAGTAGCATGTCGCTTCCAGTTTCTGGTTTCTGGCTTCTTCCCCTCCGGCTTTGGTTTCCGGCCACTTTCCCCGCGCACTTCCTGTTGTGCTAGCGGCATCCGTATGCTATGCTCACAATCTGTACGTACAGATTGTGGGTGTGCAGGGTTGGGAAGGCACAAGGAGGGTTCCAATGCGCGTTCAGGGACGATCACGCCGACTACGGCGGCATACCGCCTGGCGGTTTATCGCGGTGACGGCGCTCCTCGGTGTGGCATTGATGGCGTGGGTTGTTGGCCCCGCGAGCGCGGCGACCGGCTTTGCCAACCCCGCGTTCGAGGCGCAGTGGCGGGCGGGCGAGGCGGTCACGCCGAACTTCTGGGGGCCGCTCTCGCTCGCGCGGGAGGGGCAGCAGGAGCAGTACGCGGAAGCGCCGGGCGGCTCGCGGCTCGTCCAGTACTTCGACAAGGCCCGCATGGAGTTGACGAACCCGAGCACGGGCGTCGTTACCAACGGCCTGCTCGCGACCGAACTGATCACCGGCAAACTCCAGACCGGAGACAATACCTTCCAGAACTCCCAGCCCGCCGGTGTGCCCGTCGCAGGGGACCCGGACAACATCGGCCCGACCTACGCCTCGATCAGCGCGAACGCGACGACGCTGCTCGCGAACACCCCCTCCACCGCCGGCGGCACGACCACTCGCTCACTCGGCGCGACGGGGACGCTCGGCACGTTCCCGGCGGGCGCGAGCGACGCCCAAGCGAACATCTCCGCCTACGACGCGGACACGCAGCACAACGTCCCCGCCGCCTTCTCCAATTACCGCACCAAGGCGGGCCTGCTGACGATCGGCTTCGCGATCTCCGAGCCGTTCTGGTCCAACGTGAAGGTCGCGAACCAGCAGCGCGATGTCCTCGTGCAGGCATTCCAGCGGCGCATCCTCACCTACACGCCGCAGAACCCGGACGCCTTCAAAGTCGAGTTCGGCAACATCGGCCAGCACTACTACACGTGGCGCTACCTCGTGCCGACCGGCCCGTCCGCGACCGCAACCCCGTCCGCTACCGCGACACCATCGGTGACGGCAACCCCGACGGTTGCGGCGGACACGAGTGCGCCGAAATTCCTCGCCGCGCCGGACACGCCATACCAGACGCCGTACTCCTTCGCCGTCACCTGGAAGACGAACGAGCCCGCCTCAAGCGAGGTGATGTTCGGCACCTCCGCCAACTACGAGAGCATCAATGATAAGCTGAAGGGTCTCTTCACGCTCGATCACAACGTCATCATCTCCGGCCTCACACCGGGCACAACCTATCATTACCGCATCCAATCCCGCGATGCGACGGGCAATCGGGCGACGGACGATCAGGACCGTGCGCTGACGTTGCCTGCCGCGAACGCCGTCCCGAAGATTTCGGGCATCGGCATCCAGAAAAAGACGTCAACAACATTCACGATCACCTGGCAAACAGACGTCGCCTCGTACTCGCGGATCGAGTACGGCACCGCGAACGGTGTCTACGACCGTTTCCGCAAGGGCGACAATGGCGACCCGTTCGGCACGGGCCACTCGGCGACCGCGATCTCGCTCGAACCGAATAAGGTCTACTACTTCCGCGTCGTCTCGACGCTGAACAATCCGAACAAGGATGCATCCGCCTCCGACGACGGCCCGACCCCGTTCAACGGCAACACAGTCGCAACAAACGCGGAAGTGAGCGGCATCAAGATCAGCGATCTCAAGGCAACGCAGGACAAAGGTGGCCAGCCAACGAGCATCACCTTCTCGACGGATCGCTTCTCCTCCGTCGTGATCCAGATCGGCGTGATGAGCAAGCTCGATTCCAGCGTCGGCTCTATCTATGGCCCAATGGACGATTACCCCTATCCCTTCACGCGGAACCTGCATAACATCAGCGTGCAACTCCCGGCGGGGACGTACTATTATCGCGTTTCCGTCTACGATGAGCAGGGGACGGGCACATCGGAGATCAAGTCCATCACCATTTCCTGAGAGCCGCGCTCCCGTGCCCCCTTCCGGATCGGGAGGGGGCTTTTTGTTGGCCTACCCTGCCCACCCGGTGCTGCGGTGCGTGCGCTTCCTGCTCGAAGAAGAAACACAACGCCGTATCGTGACACTCGGAAATGTCGCCATCGACGCCTGCATTTGCAGCACATTCGGCGCTCTTCCCGCGTGACGCAATGGGCGTCTGCCGGTATAGTGGACGCATCTTCGGATACGGCGATGAAACAACGAGCAACGGGCATGGAGGGTGAGCGATGGCACAGACGGAGACGACGCGACTGGACGAACTTTTCTCCGCAGCGGCGAGGCGCGTGGCGCCCGGTGCGCCGCAGGGGCGCGGGCTTTCCCCGGAGCGGGTGAACTTCGCGGGCGGTGCGCCCGACCCGAAGAGCATGCCGCGGAAGGAGATGGCGGCGGCGGCGGCGCGGGCGATGGAGAAGAACGGCCAGTGGGCGCTCCAGTATGGCGGCTCCGCCGGGTACACCGGCCTGATTGAGCAGCTGCTGATTAAGTTGAAGCGCGACAATGGCGTGGATGTCCGCCCGGAGAATGTGCTCATCACGGCGGGCGCGTCACAGGCAATCGACCTCGTCTGCGACGCCCTCGTCGATCCCGGCGATGTCATCCTCTCGGAGGAGCCGACCTTTCTCGGCGCGCTCCGGCTCTTCAACGCGCACCAGGCGAAGGTCGTCGGCATCCCGATGGACAACGAGGGCATGAAGATGGACCTCCTCGCGGACAAACTGGCCGAATTGAAGGCACAGGGCGTCCACCCGAAGTTCATCTACACGATTCCCACCTTCCAGAACCCGACGGGCATCACGACCTCGCTGGAGCGGCGGCGGCGCATCCTCGAACTGGCGAAGGAGTACACCGTCGCTGTCCTCGAGGACGATGCCTACTTCGACCTCCGCTTCTCCGGCGAGCGCCTCCCAATGATGATCTCGCTGGACGACGCGGGGTTGGTGATCTACACCGGCACCTTCTCGAAGATTATCGGCGCGGGCCTGCGGCTCGGCTGGGTCATCGGGCCGGAGCCGCTGATCCACAAGGTTTCCAAATTGAAGCCGGATGGTGGCACCAGCCCCTTCACCTCACACATCGTGGCCGAATACGCGCCGTCGCAATTGGAAGACCACGTCAAGGAACTCGTCAACGTCTACCGCACCCGGCGGGACACGATGATCGACGCGCTCGGTGCGGAGATGCCCAAAGGCGTCGAGTGGACCGTGCCGGAGGGCGGCTTCTTCGTCTGGCTCACGCTGCCGGAGGGCGCGGACTCCGTTGCGATCCAGCCGGAGGCGGCGGCGCATGGCGTGGATTTCATGCCCGGCACCGTCTTCTACCCGAACGACAACGGGCGGCGCAACATCCGCCTCGCCTACTCCTTCACGGATGAGGAGACGATCCGCCGTGGCATCAAAATCCTCGGTGGCATCATCCGCGAGTACCTGCCGACCCGCTAGGAGTCCATACCAGGGGCCGGGGGGTTAGGACTCCCTCCGGCTCTCAGTTGAGTAGTTCGAAGATGCCCGCCGCGCCCATGCCGCCGCCGACGCACATCGTCACCATGCCGTAGCGCCCGTTGCGTCGGCGCAACTCGTTAATCAGTTGCACGGTCAGTTTCGCGCCGGTCGCGCCCATCGGGTGACCGAGGGCAATTGCGCCGCCGTTGACATTGACCTTTTCCGGGTCCATCCCCAGTTCCCTGATGACCGCGAGCGCCTGCGACGCGAACGCCTCGTTCAACTCGATCAGATCCATATCCTCAAGGTTCAGCCCCGCGAGTTTGAGCGCCTTCGGCACCGCGACGAGCGGTCCGATGCCCATCACCTCCGGGCGCACGCCGCCAACCGCGAAGGCGACGAACCGCGCGAGTGGCGTCAGGCCATGCCGCTCGGCGTTCTCGCGCTCCATCAGGAGCACCGCCGCTGCCCCGTCGCTCGTCTGCGACGAGTTCCCGGCGGTGATCGTGCCGCGCGCCGCGAAGACGGGGCGCAGTTTGCCGAGCGCCTCCAGTGAGGTGTCGCGCCGCGGCCCCTCATCCCTCGTGAAAATCGTCTCGCTCTGGCGCGCCTTGCCGCTGTCGTCCACCCAGACGGTGTCGACGTGCAGGGGCACGATCTCATCTTTGAACGTGCCCGCCGCGATGGCCGCCGCCGCCCGCTGGTGCGAGCGGAACGCGAAGGCGTCCTGCTCCTCGCGGCTGATGTTGAACTCGCGCGCGACGTTCTCGCCCGTCAACCCCATGCTGAGGTAGGCGTCGGGGCGCTCGACGGCGAGCGTCGGGTTCGGGGCGCTGCGCATCGTCGCGGCCTGAATCAGGCTCATGCTCTCGGTGCCGCCCGCGAGGATGCAGGCGCCGAACCCCGCCATGATCCGCTCGGCGGACTGCGCGATCGTCTGCAACCCGGAGGAGCAGAAGCGGTTAACGGTCTGCGCCGCGACGCTGTCCGGCAACCCGGCGCGCAGGGCGGCGATCCGCGCGACATTCATCCCCTGCTCGCCCTCCGGGATCGCGCATCCAAGCACGACATCCTCGACCTCCGCCGGGTCAAGCCCCTCGGCGCGCGCCAACACATTGGCGAGCGCCGCCGCCGCCATATCGTCCGGGCGCGTCGCCCGCAATGTCCCCCGTGGGGCCTTGCCGACGGCGGTGCGCGCCCCGGCCACGATGACTGCTTCTTTGACCATTTTTCCTACCCCCCTAACCCCCTCCCTCGAAGGGAGAGGGAACCGTGTCGAAACGTAGCATTTTCCCCTTCCCCGTGGGGAAGGGGGCCGGGGGGTTAGGACCCCCCTAATTCCGCAGCGGCTTCCCCGTCTGGAGCATGTGCGCGATGCGCTCCTGCGTCTTCGGGTTCTGCAGGAGGCGCAGGAAACTCTCGCGTTCGAGGCGCAGGAGATACTCCTCGTCTACCCACTGTGGCGCGGAGAGGTTGCCGCCGCAGAGGACGCCCGCCAGTTCCTTGAACAGCGTCGCGTCGTGGTTCGACAGGAAACCGCCGACGCGGTACTGATGCACGCCGATGATGAGCGAGGCGAGCGTGCCCTGCCCGGCGGCATAGCACGACTTCCTGCGGATCGGCGGCTGGTATCCGGCGCCCGCGAGGTCGAGCGCCATGCGCTTCGCCTCCGCGATCAGGCGCTCCCGCCCGAGGATGATGCGGTCGCGCTCGCTGAGATAGCCGAGTTCGCGCGCCTCGATGGCGCTCGTGCTCACCTTCGCCTGCCCGATCGTTTCGAGCGCGCGGCGCACATAAGGGAGGGCATCCGTGCCCCCGCCGCGCATCGGCGGCGAGACGATCCGCCGCACGAGTTCCTTGCAGCCACCGCCGCCCGGTATCAGCCCGACGCCCGCCTCCACGAGGCCCATGTACGTCTCACCCTCGGCGCAAACCCCCGCGCTCGCGAGGCAGAGTTCCACGCCAAGCCCGAACGTGTTGCCGAACGGCGCGGCGATGACGGGTTTTGGTGCGAAGCGCAGCCGCTGCACGAGTGCATGCCCCGCCTCCAGCAGCCCGACGAGCGCGCCGGGGTTCGCCTGCACGATGCCGCCGATCTCCCGCAGATCAACCCCAGCGGAGAAATACTCGCCCTGATTACCGATCACCATCGCGCGCCATGCGTCGTCCTCGTCCAGCATCGTCAGGGCGCGGTGCAGCGTCTCCATCGCGTCCTGGCTGATGGCGTTCGCCTTTGTGTGCAGTTCGTAGCAGAGCACGCCATCGCCGAGGTCGATGATGCTCGCGCCCTTCGACCCGGCGATCTCTTTGCCCGCCACCTTGAGCGCCGCGAGGTCGATGTGATCCGGGTCGCGCGCGACGGGTTCGTACCGCTTCGTGACTGGGCTGTACGCCTCGCGCCGCCCGTTCGCCGCGCGATAGAACGCCGTGTTGCCCGCCGCGAGCATCACCGTCACCCACGGCGCGACGGTGATACCGGCGCGCTCCATCCGCGCCGCCGTCTCCGCGACGCCGAGCGCGTCCCACGTCTCGAACGGCCCGAGTTGCTGCGCGAAGCCCCAGCGCATCGCGTCGTCGATGCCGACGATACTGTCGCTGATCTCCGGCACGCGCCGCGCGGTGTACGCTACTGTCGGCACAATCGTCGCCTCAACCAACTGCGCGTGCCGGTCGCCCGCGTCCGCCCGTTCCATGATGAAGCGCAGCCGCGCGCCGAGGTCGCGGATCGCGTTCGCCTGCGCGACGAGCGGGATGTCCGGTGTCTGCGGTGGCCGGTACTCCAGCGTTTCGCGGTCGATGACATGGAACGCGCGCGTGCCGCCGGGGCCGTCGATCCGCTTGTAGAAGCCCGCGCCCGTCTTGTTGCCGCGCCGCCCCGCCGCGACCATCCGCGTGAGGACATCCGGCACGCGGAATTCGTCGCGCGATTCGTCGTCCGGCACGGCGGGAAACAAGTTCTCCGCGACATGGACCATGATATCGACGCCCGCGAGGTCCGCGAGGCGGAACGACGCGGTCTTCGGCCTGCCGATCAGCGGCCCGGTGAGTTCGTCCACCTCCTCGATGGAAAACCCGTTGTCGAAGGCGTACCGCATCCCCGTCATGCCGCTGTACGAGCCGATCCGGTTGGCGATGAAGTTTGGCGTGTCCTTGCAGAGCACCGTGCCCTTGCCGAGCGCGCGCTCGCCGAAGGCGCGCATCTGCCGGACGATAGCGGGTTCCGTCTCGGCCGTGGGGATGATCTCCAGCAGTTTCATGTAGCGCGGCGGGTTGAAGAAGTGCGTGCCGAGGAAGTGTCGCCGGAAGTCGTCCGACCGCCCTGTCGCGATCTGATGAAGGGGGATGCCGGAGGTGTTCGAGGAGACGATGCTGCCCGGCTTGCGCGCCGCCTCGACGCGCGCCATCAGCTCCTGCTTCGGGCCGAGCCGCTCGATGATCGCCTCGATGATCCAGTCCGCGTCGCTGATGTTGTCGAAGTCGTCCGTGAAGTTACCGGTGCGCAGCCGCTCCGCGACGGACGCGCCGTAGAGCGACGCCGGGCGGGACTTCGCCATCCGGTCGAACCCGGCGCGCACGATTCGGTTCCGCACCGCCGCGCTTTCGAGCGTCAACCCCTTCGCCGTCTCTTCCGGCGTCAACGTATCGGGCGCGATGTCCAGCAGGAGCACCGACAGCCCCGCATTCGCGCAGTGCGCGGCAATCGCGGCCCCCATCGTCCCCGCGCCGAGCACCGCGACCCGACGGAGAGTGCTGAGTGCCATCTGGCGGTCGTGCTGAGTGCTGAGTTGGTTCTCCTGGGTCATGCTGTGTCACTCACAATCTTGGTGGCGGCGGGCTTCAGCCTGCCGATCCTCACTACGGCAGGCTGAATTCGCCCAAAGGGCACCCACGCCACTGACTTTTGGCGCAAGCCCCCCACTTCTCATTTACCGGCGACGGTGGCGAGGATGCGCGCGTCGTCGCGGAGGACGCGGCGGAGCACCTTGCCGGTCGGCAACTTGGGCAGATCATCGCGGAACTCCATCTGGCGGGGCACCTTGAAGGTCGCGAGGCGCTCGCGGCAGTAGGCGATTAACTCGTCGGCGGTCGCGCGCTGACCATCCTTGAGCGCGATGAACGCCATCGGTCGCTCGCCCGCGTAGGCATCCGGCATCGCGACGACCGCCGCCTCCTTCACGGCGGGGTGCGTGAAGAGCACTTCCTCGACCTCGCGGGGCCAGACCTTGAAGCCGCCCGCGTTAATCATGTCCTTCTTGCGGTCCACGATGTAGTAATAGCCGTCCGCGTCCATCGTGGCGATGTCGCCGGTGTGAAACCAGCCGCCGCGCAACGCCTCCGCGCTCTCCTCCGGCTTGTTCCAGTAGCCAGAGAGGACATTCTCGCCCCGGCAGATGATCTCGCCCTCCGCGCCGAGCGGCACGTCGTTGTCGTCGTCGTCCACGAGGCGGGCTTCGACGCCGGGGATGACCGGCCCGATGCTCCCCGGCTTGGTGACCGGCCCGGCGGCGTTGCTGTGCGTCACGGGCGATGTCTCGGTCAGGCCGTACCCCTCGACGATCTCGACGCCCGTCGCCGCGCGGAATCCTTCGAGAATCTGCACCGGCAACGCCGCCGCGCCGGAGAAGGCGAACCGCACGCTGGAAAAGTCGTAGTCACCGAGCGTTGGCAGGTTAACCCACGCGACGAACATCGGCGGCGCGCCGTAGAGCGCGGTGCAGCGGTGCTGCCGAATCTGCTCCAGCACCCCCGCCGCGTCGAACCGGGGGATAAGTACCATCGTCGCGCCCACCCGCAGCGAGCCATTCATCGCCACGTTCATCGCGTAGATGTGAAAAAGCGGCAGAACGACCACCACCCGATCTGAACTCTGGACGCTGGCGAGCGGCAGCAACTGGCATTGCTCGCAGTTCGCGAGGAAGTTGCGGTGCGTGAGCATCGCGCCCTTCGAGCGGCCCGTCGTGCCGGAGGTGTAGCAGATCGTCGCGATGTCCTCCGGTGAGACTGTCACCCGCTCCCGCTGCGGCGCGGAGCCGTCCGTCAGCGCGGCCCATGGCGTCGTCCCCTCCGGCGTTTCCGCGCCGACGACGATGACGTGCGCGACAGTCGGGGACTGCGGCGCCGCGCCTGCGACCTGCGGGTAGAATCCGTCGTAGACAACCAGCGCCTTTGCGCCGCTGTCGTTGAGGATATAGGCGATTTCGTCCGCCTTGTAGAGCACGTTAATCGGCACGACCGTCCCGCCCACGCGGATGATGGCGTAGTACGCAATGACGAACTGGGGGAGGTTCGGCATCAGGATCGCGACGCGGTCGCCGTGCGCGATACCACGCGCCGCCAGCCCGTTCGCCGCGCGCTCGATCGCGGCGTCGAGATCCGCGTAGGAGATCGGTCTGTCCTGGAAGATGATCGCCGGTTGCGCGCCGTTGTGCTGTGCGTAGTCGTGAACGAGTCCCACAAGAGTCGCTGGGCTGGCGGGCATTGCCTCTCCTCCTAACGCTGTTGCGTCTGTCGTGCTTCGTGCATGGATTCAACCATCCGGTACGCGCAATTGTACCACATCACGGGCGCATGAAAACAAAAAGGAGAGGCGTTTGCCTCTCCGTATCGTCATGCAAGGGTGCGGCGATTAGACGCGGCGCGAGTAGAACTCGACGATCAATCGCTCGTCCACCTGGACGGGGATGTCGCCGCGGTCGGGCACATTCACGAGCCGACCGGCCATCGCGTTGCGGTCGAACGACATGTAGTTCGGCACGCTTGCGTGCTGGTCGAGCGCGTCGAGCACGATCGGGTTCTCACGCATCTTCGGCGCGAGTGAGACCGTGGCACCGGCCTGGACGCGGTATGACGCGATATCGACCTTCTTGCCGTTGACCTGGACGTGACCGTGGTTGACAAGCTGGCGCGCGCCCCAGATCGTCGTCGAGAAGCCGAGGCGGTGGACGACGTTGTCCAGCCGGCATTCGAGCAGCTGGATGAGCGTCGTGCCGCTGTTGCCCGGTCGGGCGACGGCTTCCTTCATGTAGTTCATCATCTGCTTTTCGAGCACATTGTAGATGTAGCGGAGCTTCTGCTTCTCGATCAGCCGCTTGGCGTATTCGGACTGCTTCGGGCGCCGTCGGCTGCCCTGCGGCGATGTGCCGGGTGGGTTGGGGTGCCGCTTGAGAATCTTGACGTACTTCGGCGAGTTCGTCATCGCCATGCCGAAGCGGCGCATCTCCTTCGCCTTCGGGCCGGTGTAGTTAGCCATCTGCGGGTCATCTCCCTATTCCGTGACACGATCAAACGCCGCAGCCGTGCGGACAGACGTGTAGTGTACCGGACTGCGCGCAATCGCGTCAAGGCTTTGGGAAGAAGCCGAAAGAAGCCAGCAGCCGGAAACCAGAAGCCAGTAGGAATTACGCAGTTGGGGCAATAGTTCCCTCGCGCCGGAACGCGCATGCATGTGTGGCCGTTATTTGAGAATCAGTCGCCCAGCGTATCGGCGCGCATTCGCGCGCGTCTCGCGTTACGCGCTCTTCAACTGCTGGTCGAAGAAGGCGACGATCATCCGTGTGATGTCCGCGCGGGACGGGCTAATCGCGCCGCCCATCGGGGTGAAGCCGTGCCCCGCGTTCTTGACGATGACGAGCGTGGACGGGACGCCCGCCGCCTTGAGCCGGTCGTTCAGTTCCTCGGACTGGCTGGCGGGCACGATCTGGTCCCGGTCGCCTTGCAGGATGAGGAAGGGCGGGTCGTCCGGCGTGATGTACGTCACGGGGCTGGCCTTCTCGAATGCGCCCGGCGCGGTGCCGAAGACGCGGCCCAGTTGCAGCCCGATGATGTTGCCGGACGCGGGCGTGAGGTCGGCGGGGCCGTAGAGATCGGCGACGGCTTGGACGCGGCTTGACTGGTCGAGGTACTCGCCCTGCTCGAAGCCCGCCTTCGCGTCCGTCGTGCCGAGG
>JBBSII010000005.1:0-21842 GCA_038232175.1 Thermomicrobiales bacterium | reverse complement strand
GCGGGGTGCCGCGCACCATGCCGATCACGCGCGCCGCCTGCGGGTAGGGCCAACTCGCCCCGCACTGCGCCGCCAGCGCACGCACCGCCGGGGTGCAGCGCCCCGCGCCCAGCGCCGGGACGAGCAGCGCGTCGTCGGGCTGGAACCGGCGACCGCAGCGGCGGCAGCACACCCGCTGCCGTTGCACGACGACCGGGCCGAAGCGGGTCTCGATGTGGCGCGCTTTCCGCCCCGCCCGCCGGTAATCGCCGGACTGACACGCGGGACAGGCGACCGGGGGCCGCACGCTTGCCTGCGCCTCCCATGCCTCGGTGACGGCGCGCTGCATGATCGCCATACCCCACGCATAGATCGCCCCTTCCAGTGCGTCGAGGGTGAGCGGTGTATCGGGCACGACGAGCGGATGTGCTACGATCAGTTCCACGAGAGCCTGCTTTCCGGTGTGGGTTGGTCGCCGACACCGGATCGTACGGCTCTTGTTGCTGCGCTGTCACCTCGTCACCTCTCGACTTCTGGGTGCATCCGCATTAGCGCGGTCGCTGCCAGCGGATCAGGAGCCGGTCGGCCAGATTCAGGGCGAGCGTGAAGAAGAGGCCCATCAGCGCGATGGAGATCAGGCCGACGAACATCCGCGTGGTGGAGAGTGTGCTCCAACTCGACCAGATGAGGAAGCCAAGCCCCTCGTTTGTGTACGAGAACTCGGCGGCGATGACGACGAGCAGGGCGGTTGCCGCACTGATCCGCAGCCCGCTGAAGATCGTCGGCAGCGAGCCGGGGAGCAGCACATGGCGGAACATCCGCCACCAGTTCGCGCCGAAGTTGCGGCCCGCCTCGAGCAGCACGCCATCGATCGTCTGCACCGCCCCCATCGCGTTGATCGCCATCACCGCGAAGACGCTGATGCCGACGGTGACGGTGCGCGGCGTCTCGCCGTACCCGCCGAACGCGAGGTAGACGAGCGGCAGGATGGCGATTTTCGGCAGCACCGAGAGGATCGAGATCAGCGGGTCGAACATCGCGCGGATCGGCCGCACCATCCCCATCGCCAGCCCCAGCACAATCCCCGCCGCCGAGCCGAGGACGAACGCCCAGAGGACGCGCGTCAGCGTGGCGCGGATGTGCGGCTGCAACTGCCCATTTCGCAACATGCGCCACGTCTCCGCAGCAATCGTCGTCGGCGCGGGCCAGAGGCGGTGATCGAGCCAATTCGCGTGGACGGCCCACTGCCAGAGTGCGAGTAGGAAGACGATGAAGGCCACCGAGATGTATGCATCTCCCCGGAATGGTTTGCGAATCGCGCGCACTGATGGTCGCGGTGCGTCTGCGGGGGCGATGGCGGGAGTGGCCGCACGCTCAACGACACTCACGAGGCCACCTCCTCCTGCTCCATCGCCTGTTTCACCTCGCCCTGAAGCGCCTGCCAGATGGCGTAGGTGAGCGCGCCGAACGCGGGGTCGGCGGTCAGCTCGAGGCCGCGCGGGCGGGGGAATGGCACCGTGAAGGTCTCCTTGATCGTGCCGGGGTGCGCCGTCATCAGGACGACGCGGTCGCCGAGCAGCGTCGCCTCATCGAGGCTGTGCGTGATGTAGAGCACGGTCTTGCGCTGCTCCTCCCACAGGCGAAGCAACTCCTCCTGCAGCACCAGTTTCGTCTGCGCGTCGAGCGCGCCGAGCGGCTCGTCCATCAGGAGGATGTCTGGGTCGTTCGCGAAGGCCCGCGCGATGCCGACGCGCTGCCGCATCCCGCCGGAGAGTTGATTGGGGTAGGCGTGCTCGAACTTCGTCAGGCCGACCTTTGCCAGCCAGCGTCGCGCCGTCTCGACGCGCTCCCGCTTGCCGATGCCGCGCATCTCCAGCCCGAACGCGACGTTCTCCAGCGCGGACTTCCACGGGAAGAGCGCGTACTCCTGGAAGACGACGTTGTTCTGCGGGCGGGGGTGCTCCTCGGTCGGTGCGTCGGAGTGGATCGTCAGTTCACCAGATGTGGCGGGGAGCAGGCCCGCGACAATCCGCAGGAACGTGCTCTTGCCACACCCGCTCGGCCCGACGAGGCAGACGAACTCACCCTCCGCGATCTCCAGATCGACGCCGTGCAGCGCGGTGATGGTCTGCCCCTTGCGACCCGCGAACGCGCAGCCGACGCCGCGCGCGACAATCTTCGGCGGTTGATTGGCGCGAACGGTCGGTGCCATCGCCTCGGTCGTCTCCCGTGCCATGCGTGCTATCCCGCCGGTCCGACGATTTTGATCGCCCGGTCCGCGAACGAGGTGTCGAAGAGTTTGCCCACATCCAGCGACTGGCTGTAATCCGTCCAGCCATTCTCGCGGTAGACTTTCTCCTGATCCTTGATGCTCTCCGTCGTGATCGCCATGTTCGGGTCATAGACGAAGGGCGGCGTCGCACGGATTACCTGCTCGGTGCTGCCGGTGTACTTGACGTAACTCTGCACATTGGCGTCGCTGAGGTAGTTCTGCCCCTGCACGGCGCGGTACCCCTTCAGCAGCGCGAGGGCGAAGCGGTTGGCGACATCGGGGCGGTCCTTGATGAACTTGCCGCTGTACATGAACGTCGTCGTCGAGTAGCCGGGTGCGAAGTCGTCCACGAGGATCGTGCCCGCCCCCTGCTGGATCGCCTGCGTCGAGAAGGGCGTGCCGATGAGCGCGGCGTCCACCGCGCCGTTTGCCAGCGCCTGCACCATGTCCGGGTTCGCGAGGTTGACGAACTGCACGTCCTTCCCGGTCAGGCCCGCCGTCTGGAGCGCCTTGACCGCGAGGTACGCGCCGGCGCTGCCGGTGCCACCGGCCACGGCGACCTTCCTGCCCTTGAGATCGGCGATGGTCTTCACCTGGCCGCCATCGACGAGCGCCTTGCGGACCTCGAACTTGCTCGGCCCGTCCTTCTGCGGCGCGACACCGGCGGAGGCGATCACCTTGAAATCGAACCCCTTCGCCAGCGTGTTGAAGGTCGCGGCGGAGAGGCCGACCGCCCCGACATCGATCTGCCCCTGCGCGAGGAAGGCCATCACCTCGGAGCCGGACGCGGCCTTGTCGAGGCTGATCTCGATATTCTGCTCCTTGAAGAAGCCTCGATCGATCGCGACGTAGAGCGGCGCGAAGAACAAACCGGGCACATGGACGACCTTAATGGTGTCCGCCGGGCCACCGGGCTTCGCTGCCCCCGTTGCGCCCGCCGGGGCGGGGGCCGAACCCGCCACACTCGCCGCCGTCGCGTTGGCGGTGGTCGATGGCGCGGCGGTCGTCGGACGTGCCGTAGCGGCGCTGGCGGGTGCGGTGGTTGACCCGGCGGGCGCTGTGGGGCTAGCGGCACTGCCGCATGCCGTCAGCACGACGCTCAGGAGCAACCCAACGACCGCGACGTATATCAGCCGGAGACGTGAATGCACCATCTTTCCTCCCAAAGCGCCCGTACATTGAGGCGAATCGTTCGCAACGATCAATCCTATGAGGCGGTCATCGCGCTGTCAATCGCCGCGCCGCGCAGCGAATCCGGCAAGCCCGCGAGGCGATCCGTCGGCAGCGTCATGGCGTAGCGATCCCGCGCGATCAGCCAGAACGCGACGGTGATGAGGTGGACGCGCCGGAATGGTGCGCCCGGCACCGTCGGCAGGAGTGCGTCGTACACGCTGAGCCACTCCGCCGCTTCCTCGGCGTCCTCGTCGATGACGGCGAGGACGAACCGGGCGCGCGGGTAATTCGTATCGAGCGCGGCGCGCGCCACCTCCGTCGCGTTCCTGACGGGCGCGAGGAAGCGGCGGGCGCGGCCATCGTTCGCACGCCCCACCCCCCAGAGTGCCAGCCCGTACTGCACGCGGTGCGCGAGCGTGTCGCCCTTCTGCTTCATCACCGCGTCGAGCACCTGCGTCAGTGTGTCGAGCCGCTTCTGCACGTCGCCCCCGGCGAGGTAGGCGTCCGCGATCAGGTCCGCGTTGTTGCCGACGTACTCATCCGGCAGCGCCTCGTAGGAGTGGACGCGGTCGTGCAGGCCGCGCTGGAAGGCGCGTTCGAGGTAGGGGCCGATCCGCTCCACCGAGAAGCCCGCCGCAAGGTACGCGCGGGCGGCGTCGCGGCAGCGCCACGTCGTGATCTCGTAGCGGGCGAGGTCGAATGCGAGCATATCCAGGGCGCGCTGCGCCGCCTCAAGTGCGGCGGCCTCGCGCGGGGTCGGGTCAGTCAATGTGCATCACTCCCGGTTGCGGTTGAAAGGTTGAAAGGTTGAAAGGTTGAAAGGCTGAACGTTGGAAATGGGCGAATGGTCAGGCCGGTTTACCACGGTTTTCACGACGCAGCCGCCCCGTCGTCATCGTCGGCGGTTGGGAGCAGCAGGAGCGCCATCTGGCTCCCCGCCGCGACGCCGAGCAGCAGGACAGCGACTCCCCAGAGGATACGCACCGTCACCGGGGACGCGGCGTAGAACTGATAGGCGGGCAGAATCGCGGCGACATGCCGCCCGAAGCCGCCGAGCCAGTGGGCGAGCAGGTTGTTCGTGCCGTCCGGCTGGTTATAGAGCCACTGCGGCTGCCGGAGCCAGCCCACCGTCCAGACGAACCCCCACGCGCTCGCCAGTCCTAGCAACGTCGCCGCGCCGCGTGGGTGCGCGTGTGCGGCCCGTTCCCACCACCACGCCAGCGGCAGCGCGAGCATCGGCAGCGCCGCCGTCCAGTAGCGCGCGGCAGGTCCCCACTCGCCCCACCAGACGGCGTACGCGCTGATGATGAGCGCGTACGGCACGAGGACGAACAGCAGCCCCGCGCCATCCTTTCGTCGCTCGTGGATGAAGAGCGCGAGGGCGGCGGCGGCGAGCAGATAGATCGGCGCGACGATGAACAGTCCCCATTGCGCGTCGAGCAGCGAGCCGACGAACCCGTTGACAAAGCCGAGACCGGACGAGAAACCCGCGTGGTCGTTCCGGTTCGGGAACGGGAAATGGTAGAAGACGAGCGAGTACAACTCGAAAAGCAGGAGCAGGACGCCAGCGGGGATGATCGCGAACAGTAGATGCCGCCGTATCGGCCGGAGGTGCCGCCACGCGAAGAGCGCCGCGAGGCCCGCGACGACAGGCAGGAACCGCGCGTGCAGCCATGGCAGATACCCGATGCAGAGGCCGGTCAGCAGCCATTGCCACGGGGCGTTGCGCGGCGCGAGCAGCCGCCGCACCGCGTACGTGAGCATCAGGGCGGCGGGCATCTCCGGGAAGATGAGGAAGGCGTACGACGCGAGCGGGATCGTCGCCATCAGCACGGCGGTGAGAATTACCGCGCGATGCCGCGCCGCGACCGTCCGCGCGAGCAGGTAGATATTCGCCGCGACGCCCGCCGCCATCAGGTTGTACAGCAGGACGACGGCGCTGCGCCCGTGCAGCGCGAACGGCACGGCGATCAGCGCCGGGATGCCCAAGCCGTGCTTCGAGTACAAGCCGGTGCGGTACGTCTGCGAGGCGTGCGGCGGCAGGTTCGGCGAGATGTTCGGCCATCCCTGCCAGTCCCGCGCCAGCGGGAACGCCGGATAGAAGCGCAACCAGTCGCGGTTCGCGAAGTTGTTCGTCTCATCGATGTCGCGATCGTGGATGAGCGAGTCCGCCGTCATCAGGTAGAACGGTTCGTCGCCCGTCACGGGATCGAGGTGCGTGGTGATCCGGGGGATGCACGCGGCGAAGATCACCAATGCGACCGCGAAGACGGCCAGCGTCGTGCGTGGCTCCGTCAGGGCGGCGAACCGCGTTGGCGTCCGCCGTTGCTGCGCGATAGCGGCGCTCATCGTCGCCGACTCCGCGCTGTCACGCGGTCATAGATCGCCTCAATCGCGGCAATCTGCGCCCCCCATGTCTGCGCGCGCCACACATGCTCGCGCGCGGCATCCCCGAGACGGCGCGCATGATGCGAGTCCGCGAGGAGCCGCACAACCGCGTCACCAAGCGTCGCGTCATCGCCGGGCGGCATGAGGATGCCCGTCTCGTTGTGCCGGATCGCGCTTGCGTTCTCGCCCACCACCGTCGCAACGACCGCCTGCCCGACGACGAGCAGATCGAGCGTCTTCACGGAGCACTTCGCGCGGTTGATGAGCGTGTCCTCGAACGGGATCACCGCGACATCGGCGGCGCGCAGCCAGGCGGGCACCGCATCAAACGGCACGATACCAGACCAGAGGACAGCATCCCCGTACTCCCGCAACGCGCCACGAACAGCGGAATCTTCCCTATGCAGGCCGCCACCGACGATCAACAGCCGCGCATCGGGAACCGTTGACTGAACACGACCGAAAACGCGCGCGATGCGATCAGGGGTGAACTCCACAAACCGCGTGTACAGCACGACCGTCGGGCCGGTCAGTCCGCGTTCCGCACGGATCGTCGCCGCGCGCTCGGTGATCGCATCGATGTTGCGCCAGCCCGCGTATCGCGCGGCGCTCACCGCATTCGGCAGGTAGGTCACGCGGTTAGGTGGGATGCCGAAGCCCCACTGCTGCGCCTCCAGCGTGCGGCTGGCGACGGTTACATGGGCGGCATGCTGCGGCAGGGCGCGCTCCTGCCACGCGAAGAGGCGTTGCTGGGCCGGAGAATACAACCCGCGATCGTTCCAGCCGCCCGCACCCTCCCAGTCGTCGGTATCGACGACGAGCGGCAGATCGCGGAGCGTGGCGGCGGCAAGCCCGCCGTAGCCCTTCGGCTTGAAGAGGTGCACCACGTCCGGCCGCGCGCTCGTGACGGCGGCGCGGAGCGCGGCGACGATCCGTGGTGTCCGCAATGGCTTTTGGAGTTTTTCCGCGATCGCGACATTGACGATGCGGACGCCGTCATCCGTCCACGCGCGGCCCGCGTCCACGGGATGATCCCACGGCGGCACGATCATCGTCACGGAATGGCCGCGCGCCGCGAGTTCCTGCCCGAGCGGCAACGCGCGCGCGCTCATCGTCGACTTCGGCTGCATCCCGAACCCACCAAGCAGGACGACGCGATGCCGCGCGGCATCGTGGCCCTCGGTGTCCGTGATGCTGTCGGTCGGAGAGGCAGTCTCAAGCATACCCGGATGATACCACGCACCGTCATCATCGTTAGACGGTCGAGGGGTCGGAACCCCGCGTGCAGGACGCCGGGAAGAATCTAACACAGAGGACACGGAGAGCACAGAGTCCACAGAGAAGGCTAAAAAAGATTGCTCTGTGACCTCTGTGTTAAGAGCCGGTTTCCTCCCGATGTCCTGGCGGTTTTGAAATCTCCGCTATCCACTAAGCGGTTCATTGTTGCGGGCGAACCGCTGGCCGTTGATGTTGACGACGACGTATGTGCCCTCGGTCGGTGGCACACGTACCGTCCCCGCCGTCACGCCGATGATGCGGATCGCGTCGCCCGGTTGGAGCGACATCGCGCGTGGGGAGATCGGGAAGTTGACGCGGCCCGCGTAGCCACGTTGCGGCGGGATGGCGACGTAGAGGGAGACCGTCGTTCCCTCCGGGATCGGCACCGTCAGCACGACCGCCCCCACATCGATATCGACGCTCGTTTTCGCGGTGTACGCCGCCACGGCGGCGGTGCCGACGGGCCAGTTCGCGTTGCGAAGCGTGCCGGGCGGGTAGGTCGGTTCGCGCGGGTCGGGCGTTGGTGACGGCAGAAAGGCGGGCGTCGGCGTCGGGGGCAGGGGAACCGGCGTGATCGTCGCGGTGGGCACGGCGGTCATTGTCGGCGGCGGTGGCGGTGGGACAGTCACGGTCGGTTGCGCATTGCCGCACGCGCCACAGAGCGCGACCAGCACACAAAGGAGGCCGGGAACAACGAAATGTCGCATCCCGGCCTCCTTAAAGCGTTTTCGTAATAACTGAATCGGCCAATTTCCTCGGTGGCGGCGGACTTTAGCCTGTCGCAGTGGGAATCGGCAGGCTAAAGCCCGCCACCACCGATACTTCCCAGGCTCACTGCCATTGCAATTCGCTCTACGCATCGTGTGCGCTTAGAAGCGATTGTCCACCGCGCGGATGACACCGACCAGTTTACCCTGAACGGCGACATTCGTCGCGTCGGTGTAGATCGGCTGCATCGTCACGTTCGCGGGCTGGAGCCGAACCCGGCTGCCCTCGCGGTAGAACCGCTTCAGCGTCGTCTCCCGCTCGGTCTTCAGCCAGACGGCGACGGTGTCGCCATTGTCCGCCGTGATCTGCGGCTTGAGGATGACGAGATCGCCGTCGTTGATGAGCGCATCCACCATCGAATGGCCGCGCACGCGGAGGGCGTACAACCCATCCGTCGCGCGGGGGAGCATCGACGCGGGCATCGTCACCGATTCCGCGAACTCGCCTGCCGCGTAATCCTCCGGCACCTCGATTGGCTCACCGGCGGCGATGCGACCGACGACGGGGATGTTGACGACATTCGACGGCATCGCTGTGTTGAAGCCGACCAACTCGATCCCGCGCGAGATGTGCCGGTTGCGGCGGATGAAGCCGCGCTCCTCCAGGGCGTTGAGGTTGTAATCGACGACGCTGGTGGAGGAGATGTCGAGTTCCTTCTGAATCTCCCGGATCGTCGGCGGGTACGCATTCTGATTCAGGAATGTCTCGATGAAGTCGAGAATCTGCTCCTGACGACGTGACAGGCTCTTTGCTTTCTTCAATGCGGCAGCCATGGGTTTGATACCTCCCGATAACGGATGCGCCGTGCCTTCTGCACACGCACCGGAGTGGCATCACCCCGGTTCTCTCCTCGTAGTGTAAATGGAACGTCTGTTCGTGTCAAGTACACCTGTTCGACGAACGTACAGACGTGTCGTCGGTAGTTAGTAGCCGGTAGTCGGTACGGTGTCGCGAACGTTCGACTGGTGCGTTTCTATCTACTAGTGATTTTCGCGTACAATGGCTGGTGGCGGGCGGCGTTGGTCGTCCGTGTCGCATCATCGGGGAGGCATCGGGCATGGCAAGTTGCGACGGTTCGGTTCGGGTTGGGGTGCTGCATTCGCTGGTGCGGGTGGAGGAAAAACTCCTCTTTGCCGAGCTGGAGAAACGCGGCGTTGCGTACACCCGGATCGACGACCGCGAGATGGCGATGCCGTTCGACCGACCCGATACGTGGAATTACGACGTCGTCTTCGAACGTTGCATCAACCACACACGCGCCCTCCATGCGCTCCGCCTGTTGAACTCGTGGGGCGTCGCGACGGTGAACACGTACAGCGTCGCGGAGGTCTGCGGCAACAAATTGAACACGACCGCCGCGCTCGCGGAGGCGCACTGCCCGCAGCCGCGCGCGACTGTCGCGTTTACGCCGAAGTCCGCGCTCGCCGCGATCGAGGAGATGGGGTACCCCGTCGTGATGAAGCCGCCGGTCGGCTCGTGGGGCCGGTTGCTGGCGAAGATCAACGACCGAGACGCGGCGGAGGCGATTCTCGAACACAAGGAAGTGCTCGGCTCGTATCACCACAGCACCTACTACATCCAGGAGTACGTCGAGAAGGGCGGGCGGGACATCCGCGCCTTCGTCGTTGGCGACGAGACGATCTGCGCCATCTACCGCGACTCGCCGCACTGGATCACGAACACCGCGCGCGGCGGACTGGCATCCAACTGCCCAGTCACGCCGGAGATTGCGGAACTGTGCAACCGCGCGGCGGCGGCCGTCGGCGGCGGCGTGGTGGCGATTGACCTCTTCGAGCACCCGGAGCGCGGGCTGCTCGTCAACGAGGTGAACTACACGATGGAGTTCCGCAACAGCATCGACACGACCGGCGTCAACATCCCCGCGCGCGTGATCGACTACGTCCTCGCCGTTGGGCGGGGCGACGTGACGCCCCGGCTCAACATGGCAATCGGGCTGACGGGGGAGGGGAAGGGATAAATGGCACGGGTCTCGAAGAAATACACGCCACCGGCGCGGATGAAGCCGGAACGCCCCGTCGCGGTCGAGGTGCAGCCGGACGCGCCGGTTGAGGGCGCGAGCATCGAGGCGCACGCATCGCCCGCCGCAATCGCCATGCCGGAACCGGCGGAAATGCGCCGCGCAATCGCGGACAACGTCTGGCTCCACTTCATGCAGATGCACGACTTCAACGAGGGCGCGCGGCTCGAACGCCCGACGGTCATCGTGCGCGGCGAGGGGAGCCGCATCTGGGACGCGGACGGCAACGAGTACATCGACGGCCTCGCGGGCCTCTTCTGCGTCAACGTCGGCTACGGTCGGCGGGCGATCGTGCAGGCGATGGTCGCGCAGTTGGAGCAGATCCACTTCGTCTCGCCCTTCTCCTTCCCGAATGTTCCGGGGACCGTGCTCGCGCAGCGGCTGGCGAAGATTTCGCCAACCGGCGAAGGGTCGCGCACCTTCTTCGTGACGGGTGGGTCGGAGGCGGTCGAGACGGCGCTCAAGGTGGCGAGGGCGTATCAGCGGAAGCGCGGCTTCGCCGGGCGCTACAAGACGATCTCGCGGCGATACGCCTACCACGGCACGACGATGGGCGCGCTCTCGGTGACGGGCCTGCCCTCCGCGCGGAACCCGTACGAGCCGCTCGTCCCCGGCGCGCGGCACGTCCCGATCCCGTATCACTACCGCTGCGCGTGGTGCGAGCACACGGAGGGGTGCACGCTCGCGTGCGCGGACGAGGTGGAGCGCACCATCGCGTTCGAAGGGCCGAAGACGGTCGCGGCGGTCATCATGGAACCAGTGCAGAACAGCGGCGGCTGCATTGTCCCGCCCGACGGCTATTACCAGCGCATCCGCGAACTCTGCGACCACCACGGCATCCTGCTCATCATGGACGAGGTGATCTGCGGCTTCGGGCGCACGGGCAAGATGTTCGGCTCCGAGTTGTTCAACATCCAGCCGGACATCATCACCATCGCGAAGGGGCTGACCTCGGCATATGCGCCCCTCGGCGCGGCGGTCGTGCGGCGCGAGGTCGCGGACGTCTTCGGCGGCGAGGAGGGCGAGAAGTTCCAGCACGGCATCACCTTCGGCGGCAACCCCGTCGCGGCGGCGGCGGCGCTCGCCAACCTCGACATCCTCGAAGGCGAGAACCTGCCCGCGCGGGCGTACGAGATGGGCGAGTACCTGAAATCGACGCTGAATGGCGCGCTGCACGACCACCCGAATGTCGGTGAGGTACGCGGTCGCGGCCTCTTCATCGGCATCGAACTGGTGCGGAACCGCGAGACGAAGGAGCGTCTGGAGGACAAGGCGCTCCTCGGCTGGCTCTCCGACACGATGAAGACGAAAGGCCTCATCTGCCGCGCCGACGACCGGCTCGACGCGGTGATCCAACTCTCGCCGCCGCTGAACATCCCGCGCGACGATGTGGACCGGATGTGCCAGATCATCACCGAGACGCTGGGCGAGATGCGGGACAGGCTGGCGGAGTAGCGCGATCAACAGCGATGAGGAAATACGCAGCCCGCTCATCGTGAAGAGTTCGCTACCCATGATCTTTCTTGCGCCGCAGCAGCAATGCCGCCGCTATGCCACCGGTGGCAAGCCCGGCGGGCCGAACCCAGCGGCGCGGGCGCGCATTCTGGAGATCGCGCAGGAGCACGATGGCGGTGTTGCGACCGGGCGCGCCGGAGACGCCGCCGCCGGGGTGCGTACTCGCGCCGGTGAGGTAGAGACCCGCGATGGGCGTCCGGTAGTTCGCCAGTTCCGGCAGCGGGCGGAAGATGAACATCTGATCCAGCGCCATGTCGAGGTGCATCAGGTGGCCACGGATTAGCCCGTTCTCCTCCTGGAGATCGAGCGGTGATTTGAGATACGTTTCCGTCACCGCATCCATGATGCCGGGCGCGTACGGTTCCAATGTCGCGAGCAATTTGCGCCCCTCGCGCTCGCGGATCAACGCCCATGTGCCCTGCCCCGGCGCGAGGTCGAACGGGTGATACTGTGCCCAGATGACGGTGATGTGCTTCCCGGTCGGCGCGATGGTCGCGTCCGTCGCGGTCGGGGTCATCACGACGAGCGCGGGCGCGGTCGGCGGCAAACCGGACGCCGCCTCGTTGAATGTGCGCCGCAGGTAATCGACGGACGGGCAGATCAACTGCATCCCGTTGTGCGCCCCGTCCGGCGCGGTGTGATACGGCGGCAGGCGATCGGTGGCGTGGCGCACCGTCATGCCCATGCCGTTCGCGATGCGCAAGGTTTCGACACGCCGCCGGAGCGTGGCAGGCAAATCGTCGGGCGCGAGCAGTCCGAGCAGCGTCGTCTGGACGTGCGCGCCGCTGACGACAATTGCGGCGTCCCGTCGCTCGCCACCTTCCAGTTCGATGCCGCAGACGGCACTATCGCGCGTGAGGATGCGGCGCACCGGCGCACCCGTGCAAATCTCGCCGCCGTGGTCCTCGATGTACGCCGCGAGCGCCTGCGTCAGCATCCCGGAGCCGCCGACCGGGCGCGTGAGGCCGATGGTGTGATAGATCGTGTGCGCGGTGAGGAATGCCCCGCCGCCGATCTCATCGGGGCCGGGGCCGGATTGCGCCGCCAGCCACGCGAGCGGCGCGCGCACGTACTCGCTCTCGAAGAGTTCATCGAGGAGCGCGCCGTACGGGCGCATGATCGTCTGGAGCAGGGTGTCGGTGCGGCCAAGTGTCAGTTGCTTCGGGAGGTTCCGCCCGACGCGCTTGAGTATGGCGGGGAACATATCCTGCGGCGACGGCGGCGCGGTGAACGTAGCGAACACCGCCTCGTTGAACCGCGACCAGAGGGCGACGAACGCGCGGTATGTCTCGGCGTCGCGCGGGCTGACGCGCGCGATCTCGTCGCAGGTGCGGTCCACGTCCCTGTAGAAGCGGAGTGTCGTCCCGTTCGGGAAGGGCGCGAAGGCGAACGGGTCGGCGTCCTGATAGCGCAGGCCGTAGCGCGCCAGGCCGAGTTCCTCGACGATCCCCGTCAGGTGGATGAGCACATGGAATGACGAGCAGGTATCCACATGGTAGCCCGGCCAGAGTTCGGCGGTGTGCACCGCGCCGCCGACAGTGGGACCACGCTCATAGACCCGCACGGCGTGGCCCGCGCGCGCCAGATACGCGGCGGTGACGAGGGCATTGTGGCCGGCGCCGATGATAGCGATGGGAGGATTCACGATGCGCCTTTCTGTCCGAGCGAACGATAACGAATAAGTGAATCGCGCTCTCTAATGCGCGGATGCACAACGCGCGCCGCGAACAGGTATGTTATACTCTCGGCGTGTTCCTCTCTGGTCGGATTGGCAAGTGACGTGAGCCACCTTTCGCGCATCCCGATGCGTTCGGCAGGGGGCAGCCACGATCAAGTCATAACCAGAAGGCCCTTGCAAATGCGCTATGGAATGATGCACGGTTTTCGCGGGCTGGGTGCGAGCGGTCGCCCGTCGGGGATCATGTGGCATGTGAAGGGAGCAATCGGGGATGCGAACCCCCTCATCATCAGAGGCGATGACGCCCGTCCAGACGATCGCGGATCGCGTTGTCACCAATGTCGAGCACGTGATTGTCGGGAAGCGACGGGAGGTGCAACTTACTCTCGTCGCCCTCTTGTGTCGCGGCCATGTGCTGATCGAGGATGTGCCGGGCGTCGGCAAGACGGTGCTCGCGAAGACGATCTCACGCTCAATTGGGTGCAGTTTCAAGCGCATCCAGTTCACCCCGGACCTCCTGCCCGGCGATGTGACGGGCGTCTCCATCTTCAATCAGGGGACGCGCGTTTTCGAGTTCCGGCCCGGCCCAATCGTCGCGCAGATCGTGCTGGCGGACGAGATCAACCGTGCGACGCCGAAGACGCAGTCCGCGCTCCTCGAAGCGATGGAGGAGCGGCAGATCACGGTCGATGGCGAGACGCACGACCTGCCGCTGCCCTTCGTCGTCCTCGCGACGCAGAACCCGATCGAGTATGAGGGCACCTTCCCGCTGCCTGAGGCGCAACTGGACCGGTTCCTGCTGCGCATCTCGCTCGGCTACCCGACGCATATGGAAGAAATTTCCGTCCTGCAAAATCAGATGTCCGGCCATCCGCTGAGCCGGATCGAGCAGGTCGTCGATGTCGGCGAGTTGATCGAGGCGCAGCGCTTCATCCTCGACACGGTGCGCGTGGACCCGCTGATCCTCGAATACATGGTCTCGCTCGCGGAGGCGACCCGCCGCCACGACGAGATTTACCTCGGGGCCAGCCCGCGCGGCGCGCTCGGACTGCTGGCCGCGTCGCGCGCGTGGGCGGCGCTCGCGGGGCGCGATTACGTCCTGCCGGACGATGTGAAGGCGCTCGCGGAACCCGTCCTGGCGCACCGTCTGATCGTTAGCCCGGCGGCACGGATGCGCAACATCGACGGTCGCGGCATCGTGCGCGAGTTGTTGCAGCGGGTGCCGGTGCCCGGAGCGACACCGTTCAATCAGCGCGTCGAGGGCCGCCCGCGCGGGGCGCGACCGTGAATGCGGTCAAGGTCGGCGTTCTCGCCCTCGCCGTGCTGATCGCCGCGCAGGTGAGTGGCTGGGGGGTGCTCGACACCCTCTTCTTCGTCATCATCGGCGTGCTGATCGTGGCGTATGTCTGGAGCCGTGTCAGTCTCCGCTCGCTCGCCCTGAAGCGCGAAACGCGGACCGACCGCGCGCAGGTTGGGCAGACGCTCGACGAGCGGATGGCGATTGAGAATCGCGGCAAGATGACGAAACTCTGGCTGGAGGTGCGCGACCACTCCACGCTGCCGGGGCACGCCTCCGCCGCGAGTCAGGTCGTCCACCTCCCCGGTATGCAGACGCACCACTGGCGCGTCCGCACGCGGTGCACGCAGCGCGGCAAGTTCACCATTGGGCCACTCACCCTGCGTGGCGGCGATCCATTCGGCCTGTTCCCCTCGCAGCGGCTGATTCCCGAAACCTCCAATCTCGTCGTTTATCCTGCGACGGTCGATGTCTCGTCGTTCGTCGTCTCCGTCGGCGACCTGCCCGGTGGCGCGGCGACGCAGCGGCGCACCCATTACGTCACGCCCAACGCGGCTGGCGTGCGCGAGTATTTCTGGGGCGACTCGTTCAATCGGATCGCGTGGAGCACCACCGCGCGCACGGGCAAACTGATGGTCAAGGAGTTCGAGTTGGACCCGACGACGGACGTCTGGGTGCTCGTCGATCTCCAGCAATCCGTCCACGCCGTCGCGCCGCCGCCGAAGCCGGGGGTGCCGGAACCCGTCGATGAATGGGCGATCTCCACCGAGGAAACGGCGATCACGATTGCCGCCTCCGTGATGCAGCATTTCGTCGAGCAGGGGCGCAATGTTGGTCTCGTCGCGCGCGGGATGCACAGCGAGATCGTCAACACGGATCGCGGCGAGCGTCAGACGCTCAAGATGCTCGAAGCGCTCTCCGTCGTCCACGCGGACGGCACGACCGAATTGCAGGAAGTGCTCACGGGCGAGGCGGTGCGGTTCGGGCGCAACAGTGCGCTGATCGTCGTCACGCCATCGGCGGACGAGGGGTGGGTCGCGGGGTTGATACCGCTCGTCTATCGCGGCGTCAAGGCGGTCGCGGTGATCGTGGACGCGGAGTCGTTCGGCGCACCGCGCGGCACGTACCGCGTCGTGACGAGCCTGACGGCGGCGAATGTGCCCGTCTACATGGTGCGGCGGGGCGAGGAGATCGGGCGGGCGCTCTCGCACCCGATGGGCCTCTCGGACGCCGCGCCGCCGATTTCCCGCCCGACGCCCGAACCCGCTGTCGCGCGCGCGCCCCGCGAGGAGGTGCGCGGCGGCGTCCCTGTCCAGCAACCGGCTGCTCCGTAATCGTCCGCTCCGCACGGTGCCGCGTGAGACGGCACGGGGGATACCATCATGGCAGAACCGCGCAAGCCCTCATTCCCGCAACTCCCGACGCTCCCGAAGATCACCGGGGAGATGATCCGCCGCCCGTTCCGGCTCGCCGAGGGGTGGGGGACGTTCGCGCTCGTCGCGCTGATGGTGCTCATTGTGCAGTTGTCGATCCTGCGCGCCGAGTGGGCGCCGGAACTGCGCATCCTGCCGTCGGTGACGTTCGCCGGTCTGATCGTCGGCTTCGTGCTCGCGCGGATCGGGCGACTACGCAACTACTATGCGCATCTGATTGGCATCGCGGCGGGCATGCTCGTCATCTGGCTGCGGACGCTCTCGGTGATCGACGACCGGTTCGGCGGCGCGCGCGGCAAGTCAGTGGAGATGGCGCACCGGATCGGGCGATACGTCCGGGGCGCGTGGAACGGCTCCGCAGAGGATGACCTGATTCTTTTCGTGCTCGCCATCGCCGCGCTGATGTTCTTTTTCGGCTACTTTTCGATGTGGTGGATCTTTCGGTCGCGCTGGCTCTCCCCAACCATCGGGGTGGCGGGGTTGATCCTGCTCGTCAACCTCGGCTATGACCGGGCGGACAGCGGGCTTTTCCTCTTCATGTTCCTGCTGACAGCGATCCCGCTCGCGATCCGCTTCTACGCCTACACGCAGGAGGCGCAGTGGCGGCGGGCGAGCATCAACTTCCCCGAGTCGCTCGGCTGGCGATTCATGTCCGTCGCGACGGGGCTGTCGCTCCTGTTGCTGATGGTCTCGTACCTTGTGCCGTTCTCGGTGCACGGCGGGCCGGTGCACGCGGCGTGGGAGCGCGCGTCCGCGCCGTGGGACGACATCGAAGGGCGCTGGGAGCGGTTCTTCCCTGGCATCGAGGGGCGCGGGCGCACGCGCAACACCTTCCCCGGATTCGCCGCGTTCGGCGAGACGTTCCAACTCGGCGGCGGCCTGAACCTGCCGGACGACCCTGCGGTCTCGCTGAAGTGCGACGGCATCCCCGGCCAGTACATTAAGATGAACGCCTATGATTTTTACACCGGGCACGGCTTCAAGAAGAAGGTGCCGGAGTCCTTCACCGCGCAGCAACCGGACGGCAGCACGTATGACCCGCGCGTCTCGCTCGACGCGGGGAAGGCGGTGCCGCTGCCCGTCGCCGCCGACCAGACCGCGAAGAGCGCGACGTGCTCCGCGCAACTCTATCGCCCGCGCGGCAACATCCTGCCGATCACCGGCAACCAGTTGGAGCTGGTCAATACCCAGACCCTCGTCAGCCTCGGCTGGCAGAGTTTCAATCTCGCGGGCGCGACGATCCCGCCGTCGGCGTCCGATACGCTGCCCGCGCCACTGGCTGATCTCGTGAAGAAGGTCTCCAGCCTCCAGGGGTTGACGGTGCCGACGGACGCGCCGCCGACGCTCCGGCCTGGTGCGCAGACGCAGGTGAGCCTCCAGCAGGATGGCACGCTCGTTCTCTACGTGCCGTCGACCACGCCGACGACGTTCACGCCGGAGCAACTGGCGCAGATCGTCGCGCGGGCGCAGCAGCAGGCCGTCGCGCAGGGCGCGCAGCCGCCGCGCATCCTCCGCGTCACGATTGTCCAGGCCCCGGTGGTGCAGCCGACGCCGTCGCCCGTACCGACGACGGCAGGCGGCGCCACGACGAGTGGCACGACGGCCGCACCCGCGACCGCGACACCGAGCACGATCTCACCGACGCAGTCGGCGTTGGTGCCCCTTGATCGCCGGTTCGACACGATCACCGAGGAGCAGAACCGGCTCGCGGGGAACCTGATCCAGACGCAGGTCGTCATCGAGCAGGGCAAGGTGACGGCGATCCTTTATCGTGGGCAGGCCCCGAACTTCGGCGACATCGATCAGGTGATCTCCGTCGCGCCGGTGCCCGTGGGCAAGGAGGTGACGGAGTCGATCCGCGTCAGCGAGGCGACCGAGGATGCCCTGCGCAAGGCCCCGACGCAACTGCCGAAGTGGACGGAGCGGTACACACAATTGCCCGATGGCATCACGCAGCGGACCGCCGACCTCGCGCAGCAACTCGCGAAGGGATCGACGAACCAGTACGACACCGCCGCCGCCGTCGAGCAGTATCTGCGCGCGAACCTCGCCTACTCCGAGCGCGTCGGGTTGCCGCCGTTCGACCGCGATGCGACGGACTACTTCCTCTTCCAGTCGAAGCAGGGCTACTGCGAGTATTTCTCCACCGCGATGGTCACGCTGCTGCGGTTGAACGGCATCCCCGCGCGCGAGGCCGTCGGCTACCTGCCCGGCGCGAAGGCGGAGGATGGCCGCCTCGTCTCGCGCGAGAATCAGGCGCATGCATGGGTGGAGGTCTGGTTCCCGCAGTTCGGCTGGATCACCTTTGACCCGACGCCCAAGCCCGGCGTGCCGCCGATTGCGCGCGGCCCGCAGATCGTTCCGCAGGTGAACGCAACCGACCCGGATGCCCAGGCAGTCGGCGACCTCGCCGGCGGGCAGGACCGGCTCGACGCGCGCGGTGAGGACCGCCTGCGGCAACTGGACGATGAGTTAAATGGGGGCTTCGGTGAGGGTGGCGCGTACTCCCCGATCAAGCAGAAGCGCGAGATTAGCCCACTCTTCTTCGCGACCCCCCTCGTTTTCGGCTTCATCGCGCTCATCGTCGCATTCTTCTGGTTGCGGACCTTCCGTGGCATGAGTGGTTCGTCGCAGTGGTACGCCCGGATGACGCGCGCGATGGGCCTCGCCGGACTTGTGAAGTCGAGCAGCACGACGACGCCCTTCGAGACTGCGGCCGCTGTCGCGCAGCGCCTGCCGGGGAGCAAGGATTCGGCGATGCTCATCGCGCGCCACTACGCGGAGGAGCAGTATGCCGCTCGCCCGCCGACCGAGCGGGACGCGACCGAGGTGCGTTCCGCGTGGCTCCGGCTGCGGAAACTCGTCGTCCAGAGCGTGTTGCCCCGTAACCGGCGGAAGACGCGCGCGGCGGTCACGACGGAAGCGCCCATCCAGCCGAAGGGCCGACGGCAACGATAACCGGTTCGTCCGGTCGCGGGTTCTGATGAAAGGCATGTCGCGCCGATGCGCTGGCTCAAATGGGGATTTGGTCTGCTCCTTGGCGTTCTCCTCATCGTCGGGGGAGTGGCTGCGGCCTTGTCATTGCGGGTCGCGCACGAGGTTGCCGCCGTCGAGCGAACGATCGTCGTGCCACTGCCGACGGCGGTAAGTGTGCCTACCGCGCCCCCGCCAACGACCGTCGCGTCCGTCAGCACCACCCCGGCGACCGCGCTTCCCGCGCCGACGCCCACGGTCGTCGTGCCGCCGAACACGGGCAAGATTCTCAAGGATGGCGTCAAGACCGCCGTCAACGATTCGGACGGCCATGAACCGGTCTGGAAGGGCCAGCGGTACATCCATGTGCTCGTGCTCGGCCTCGACCGCCGCGACGACGAGCCGACGCGCTCCGACACAATGATTATTGTGACGATTGACCTGTGGGACGGCGTCGCGAGCATGTTGAGCATCCCGCGCGACTTGTTGGTCCAGATTCCGGGGCACGGCGAGGACCGCATCAACGCGGCCTATGCCTACGGCCAGCTGGCGCACCCGGCCGATCCGGTCGCGGGGCCGGCGCTCGCGGTCGCCACGGTATCGAAGCAGTTCGGCGTGCCGATTGAGCACTATCTCCAGATCGATTTCAACGGGTTCCGGGGCGTGGTCGATGCCGTTGGCGGCGTCTCCATCGACGTCACCGAGGAGATCGACGACGCGGAGTACCCAACCGACGACTACGGCTACAAGCACATCCACTTCGACCCCGGTTGCTACCGCATGAACGGTGAGCAGGCACTCGAATTCGCGCGCACCCGCCACGCAAGCGGCGACAATGTGCGCCGGGACCGGCAGATGCAGGTGATGCAGGCGGTGCTCGATAGCACGGCGGACGTGAACGCCGCGCGCCGTTTGCCGGAGATTGTCAAATCGCTGGGGAACTCGGTGCAGACGAGCATCCCGTGGGAGGGGCAGTTGTCGCTCGCGCGGATGGGGCGGCGGATCAACGCGACGGGTGTGACGCGGTACTCGATCCAGCCGCCGATGGTGCGCGAGACGATCACGCGGTATGGTGCGTGGGTCTACCTCGGCGATTGGCCCGCCATCCGCGCGCTGACCGTCGAGGCGACCGATCCGAAGCGGCCCATTCGACAGGACCGGCTGGAGACTCCGGGTAGTCAGAGTCAGGGAAGTGCGAACAATGACATCCCCAACGCCACCGCTCCGCCCCGTTGTGGTGCTCGGTAGCATCAACACCGACCTCGTCGTGCGTGCGCCGCACTTCCCGCGACCGGGGGAGACGCTGCACGGCTCAGACTTCGCCGTGGTCGGCGGCGGCAAGGGCGCGAATCAGGCGACCGCCGCCGCGCGGCTCGGCGCGCCGGTGCAGTTCATCGGCGCGGTCGGCGCGGACGATTTCGGCGCGCGGCGCATCGAGGAACTGGCGGCGGCGGGCGTCGATGTGCGCGCGATCCGACAGCGCCCGTCGGACCCCACCGGCGTCGCACTCATCACCGTCAACGCCGAGGGCGAGAACACCATCGTCATCGCGGCGGGGGCGAACTGGACGGTGACGCCGGAGGAGATCCCCGGCACGTTGCTCGCGATGGCGGCGGGTGGTGTGCTGGTCGCGCAGCTCGAATTGCCGTTCGATACCGTGGCGGCGGGACTCGTCCGCGCGCGCGAGGCGGGGCTGATGACGCTACTCAATACCGCGCCGTACAAGCCGGAGGCGCGCGCGCTGCTCCCGCACGTCGATATTCTGATCGCCAATGAGGGCGAGGCGTCCGATCTCGCGGAGTGGGCGAGCGCCGTCACGACGGACAACGCCGCCGATGTCGCCGCACGGCTGCGGGCGCGCGGGCCGCACACTGTCATCATCACGCTCGGCGGCGCGGGCGTCGTTCTTGCAACGCCCGATGCGACGACGCACATCACCGCGCCGCGCGTTGCGGTAGTGGATACGACGGGCGCGGGCGATTGCTTCGCCGGGGCGTTCGCGGCGTCGCTCGTCGCGGGGTTGGCGCCGCGCGATGCCGCCGAACGCGCGGTCGCGGCGGCGAGTTACTCCACGACGATCTTCGGCGCGACACCGGGGATGCCGACGACGGACGAACTCGAACGGTTCCTTCGGGATGGTGCGACCGCGACGTAATGATGAAAGGAGTTACGCAGTTCGCGAGAGAAATCCGGTGGTGGCGGGCTTTAGCCTGCCTCTCTGTGGCAGGCTAATGAACCTTAACGACTTAATCGGGTGCTGGGAGCACAGGCTAAAGCCCATGCCACCGGTGGCGTAGGCTTCAGCCTGCGTCTCCGACGATTACCCAATCAAGTTGTTAAGGTTCATCAGGCCGCCACCACCAGGGAAAGCACCCCAACCGCGTAAGTCCTAGATAATTTCGTAGAGGAGGCTTGTCATGCAAGAGAACAACGATTCAGGTGTCCAGTTCGGGCCGGGTGGCGAACAGTGGTGGCAAATTCCCACCGGTGCGATGCTTGTTTCCAGCGATGGGCTGCACGTCGGGACAATTCAGAAGGTCGGCACGTCATATCTGCACGCAACGGACGCGGCGACCGGGGCCGATAACCTCCTGATTCCGCTCCAGACAATTGTCGGGTACGACGCGCAAGCCAACATTGTGCATCTTTCCGTCCTCGCGCAGGCAGTCGCGTCGATGACGGGTACGCCTCCGGCCAATGATCCGCTGTCGCTCAACGCGGCGGCGGTTGGCACGCCGTACGTGCCCACGGTGCAGACGCCGGTACGGTCGTTCACCATCCCGCTCCGGGAGCAGTTCTTGCAGGTCACGACCCTCCCGACCGTCGTTAAGGATGTCACGGTGCGGCGTGAGCGGGTTGGCGGCACGGTCTCTGTCACGGAAACCGTGCGGCGGGAGACGGCCCATGTCGAGGATGACGACCATCCCGCGATCCATATATCGCGCGAGACCGAAACCTAAAGCGAATTACAATAGCACTGAAATTGGGGAGTATCGGTGGCGTGGGTGCCCTTTGGGCGAATTCAGCCTACCGCAGCGAGGAACGGCAGG
>JBBSII010000004.1:0-22000 GCA_038232175.1 Thermomicrobiales bacterium | reverse complement strand
GCGTCGGGATCGGTTTCGGCACCGCCGCAGATGTGTTGAGCAGGATGCTGACTGGCGATTGCACGCCGGAGACCGGAGGCCGGGGCGATCCATCACGCCGATCACAGCAGCCAATACATGAGCCTCACCTTCGGGCAACGGCTCCATGACGCCGACATCCTCGCCGCGCGGGGGAGCCAGGGCGACTGCGACGACAACGCGTTGATGGAAAGTTTCTTCGCGACAGTGGAATGCGAACTGCTCGACGGACGCGCGTTTCCGACGCATCGGACGGCCCGCATGGCGCTCTTCGATTCTCTCGAAGGGTTCTCCAACACCGAGTGACGCCATTTGGCACTCGGCGATTGTCCACCAATGGGCGAGGAAAGGAGATGGACAATCTGCGCTCATGTGGCCTAAGATCAGCCTGTCCACGAAAGCGGGGTAACTCCATCCTCAGCGAAGGCGACAATGAATAAGTACGATGACCCCTCCGGGACATCTGGGTCGATGAAAACAGACTCAAGCGCCTATTTTCGTAGGAAGCCCTGGCGAACGAAAGGCGTAGATAAGTGACGACGGAGACGGTGCTATCGGAGACCGAGGCGCGGGCGCTACTCGCGCGTTACGTCCCGCTCGATGAGACGTGGGGCGCGCACAGCGTCACCGTGGCCCGTCTCGCGGGGACGATCGCGGACGCGCTTTCCGCCGCCGGTGTCGCGGTGGATGTGGAGCAGACGCGCGCGGGGGGCCTCCTGCACGACATCGGGCGCAGCGTCACGCATGACGGCATCATGCACTGCTGGGAGGGGTACCAGATGCTCCTCGCGCGGGGGCAGCCCGCGCTCGCACGCTACTGCATCGCCCACAGCGGCGGCGGGATGGACGCAGCAGAAGCGGTGTCCGTCGATCTGCCCGCCGCCGACTACCGCCCCCGGTCATGGGAGGAGAAGGCCGTCACCATCGCGGATGGCCTCGCGCACTACGATGGTGTCGTCTGCCTCGCGGATCGGTGTGCGTCGGTGCGCGAGCGGTACCGCGAGCGATCCAGCCCGGCACGGTACGCGCTGATTCTCCGCACGGAAGCCAAAGTGCGCGCGCTGATGGCCGAGGTCGAGGCGATCATCGGCCAGTCCGTCGAGGAGCTGTGCGGCGCGCAACGCCTCCACTCGGGAGGACTGAGGACTGAGGACTGAGGACTCAGGACTAAGTAAATGCAGGTCCTTGCCATGGTCATGTTCCAATGCTTTGACGCACGGACGGCACCCGTCGATGCATAGTGCACGTTCCCACTTAGTCCTGAGTCCTCAGTCCTCCCGTGAAGGCGAAGCCGTGCACCTTTTCCTCGCGCCACACTTCGACGATGTCGCGCTCTCATGCGGCGGGGAGGTGGCGCGGGTCGTCAGCCGGGGCGAACAGGCGACGATTGCGACGATTTTCGGCGGTGCGCCAGCCCCGGAGATGCCGCTGACGCCGTACGCGCAGGGACATTTGGTGCAATGGGGCGTCGCGTCGCTCGAAGAAGCCTTCCGCACGCGCCGTGCGGAGGATGAAGCGGCAGCACGCGCGCTCGGCGTGACGCCACGCATCCTGCCGTTCGTGGACGGCGTTTTCCGCGAGGATCACTACCGATCATGGGACGAACTGCGCGGCCAACTCGTCCCGGCGGAAGCAGATGTGCCCAACCAAATTGCGGCCCTGCTCGTTGGAAGCGGCCTGATCGGCCCGGATACCGTCGTCACGGGGCCGCTGGCAATCGGGCGACATGTGGATCATCAACTCGTGTACGCGGCGATGCGCCTGCTCGCGGCGCGCGGCGTCCCTGTGCGCGGGTACGAAGATTTCCCCTATGCCACGCAGGGAGATGAGTACGAGGCGCGGATGGGCGCGCTCCGATTGCCGGGGCGCGCGTGCGAGGTTATCGACATCACCCCATGGTTGGAGACGAAGATACGCGCCATCGCCTGCTACCCCTCGCAACTCCCGTCCCTCTTCCGAGGCGTGCCGATGCCGGAGGCCGTCCGCGCCTATGGCACACACGTCGCGGGTGGTCACGGCGTCGCGGAACGGTTCTGGCTCCTTAGTGTTGAGTGAGGAGAGACACGCGAGATTATGCGGCGTCAATCACGTGGTTCGCGGCGCGACGCGCGTCAATCACGACGCGATGTCCATCGTAATACGCGATTGCCGCCTCAACTGCCTCGACGGGAATGTCATAATCGTCCCGCGACGCGCTGAACGTCCCCCATCGCTCCACTGAGATAGCCGATCAGCGCCCAGACCGCTGCGCCGTATCCAATCAGCCGTGCCTCGTCGAGGCCGGGTCGGTGCGGGTTTTGCTCGATATACTGCTCGATGAGGGCATGCGGCGTCCGCTTCGTCGTCGCCATAGCAATCCTCTTGGGTCTTACGAAGCGGCGGCGACCGCGCTCTCGGTGCGGATGCGATAGCAGCAGAGATGCTCGCCCTCCGTCATGTGGTGCTCGCGGGTGACGGAGACGCCCGGCAGCAGGCGACGGAAGAGATCAAGTTCGGAGACGCACGGCTGCGTGAACGAATTCGCCACGCTGCTCACCGCGCAGTGATACTCCTTAAGGAGGTAATCGCCCTCCGGCGTCCGCTCCCACGCGGCGAGATAGCCGTTCTTGTCGAGGTGTGTCTTGAGCGTCTCGAGACGGTCTTCGAGCGTCTGCCCGGCCATCGCCGCGCTCAGTTCCTCCGCCAGCCGGTCCGTCCGCCGCTCGAAGAGGCGATCAACCGTCTCCTCACCGCTGAGGATGCGCAGATCGGTGAGCAACTCGACCGTCAGCCGGTCGGAGGTGTTCGGGAACAACCGCTCCGCCGCCTCCGTCAGATGGAAATGGTTCACCGGGCGACCCACCGGGCGCCGCTCGACCGTGGACTGGATCAGGGCTTCCGCCTCCAGCTGCGTCAGGTGCTTGCGCACCGCCATGCTCGTGATGTTGAGCATGGCGGCAAGCTCATTCGCGGTCAGTCCATCCTGCCGTTTGAGCGATTCGATGATGGTGCGGCGGGTGCTTCCGTGCTGTCGATCCATGGTGATGCGAGCCCCTTACGGTGCAACAGGCGCGCGTGTCCGTACACGTCACTTGTAGAATCTTATCATACCATTTTTCACCGCATTTCGTCAACGTGAAGTTTTTTAAACGTCCCCCACTGAGCGACGATGCATCGCTGTTGTAGTACCGTACTCCGGGCCGCGAAACCGCGTGTATGTCGGTATGTGCGAAGGGCAAAGGGCAAGGATGACGGGACGCATTTGCTTCGACGACAATCTGTTGGCCCTCGTGCGGATGCCGGACGCCTCGGTCGATCTCATCTACATCGACCCGCCATTCAACACGGGCACGGTGCGCGGCCACACACAACTCGCGACGGTGCGCGCGGAGACGGGGGACCGCACCGGCTTTCAGGGGGTGCGGTACGACACGGTGAAGATCGGGACGAAGAGTTACCCCGACCTGTTCGACGACTACCTCGGCTTCCTCGAACCACGCCTCGAAGCGGCGTATCGGGTGCTCGCGCCCCACGGCACGCTCTACTTCCACATCGATTACCGGGAGGCGCACTACTGCAAGGTGCTGCTCGATTGCATCTTCGGGCGGCGGCGCTTCCTCAATGAGATCATCTGGGCCTACGATTACGGCGCGCGAACGAGGAAGAAATGGCCACCGAAGCACGATACGATCCTCGTCTACGTCAAGGACCCGGCGCGCTACACCTTCAATCTGGACGCGGTGGAGCGGATTCCGTACATGGCGCCGGGGCTTGTCGGGCCGGAGAAAGCGGCGCGCGGCAAGACGCCGACCGATACGTGGTGGCACACGATCGTCCCGACGAACGGCAAGGAGAAGACGGGCTACCCGACGCAGAAGCCCCTCGGCATCCTCACGCGCATCGTCGCGGCGTCATCCAACCCCGGAGACCTCGTGCTGGACTTCTTCGCGGGGAGCGGCACGACCGGCGCGGCGTGCCTCGCGCTCGGTAGGCGGTTCGTGCTCGTGGACAACAACCCGCAGGCGCTCGATGTGATGGCGCGGCGGTTCGGCGCAACACCGGGGGTTGAGTGGGTCGGCTTCGACCCTGCGCCGCTCCGATAATCACCGGTTGTCACGCGCGACCCTCACCATATGTACGATCGACGACCTGCCGAAATGGGCGGTACGCGCGGCGGCGGGATGCTGGTAGCGTGAAATCGGGAGGGCGTTGCCCCGCAATACCCGAAGCAAGGGGGACGATCATGTCGAATACGCAAACGCCGTCGCTGTATGAATGGGCGGGTGGTTCCGTCGCTTTCGAGCATTTGTTGAGCCTTTTCTACGACCGCGTCAAGCAAGACGCCGTGCTCGGCCCGCTGTTCGCGGCGATGGACCCGCAACACGCGGCGTACGTCGCGCAATTCATCGCCGAGGTGTTCGGCGGGCCGAAGGTCTACAACGGTGGCCATAGTGGCCACGCGCACATGATCGCGCGGCATCTCGGTCGCCTGTTGACCGAGATGCAGCGGCGACGATGGGTGAACCTGCTGCTCGACTGCGCCGATGAAACCGGCCTGCCCGCCGACCCGGAGTTCCGTTCGGCATTCGTCGCCTACATCGAGTGGGGATCGCGGCTGGCGGTGCTGAATTCCCAACCGGGCGCTACACCGCCGCCGCCGGACTCTCCGATGCCCGCGTGGGGGTGGGGAGAAGTGAAAGGGCCATACAAAGGCTGACCCTCGCTACGCCGGCGTGGGAACGGCGGGTTCATTCTCGCCACCCATGCGGCGGCGGGCGGTCTCGCGGCGGCCCGTGACGGGGGAATGCGCGGCGGCTTGGGCGAGGCCGAAGACCGGCATGTTGCCGTAGATTGCCTCGTACTGCCCCGGCGCGACCTGGTATGTCTCGTGCCAGATGCCGACGCTGCCGTCCGTGCCGACCGCCTTGTTGAATCGTCGCCACGCGCCGAGGTGCGGGTCGTCCCGGTCGCGGGCGAACCGTTCGAGATCCTCGAATGAGCGCCAGTACTGCACCAGCGCCACCCCGCGCCAGTAAACGAAGGGCTGCGCGCCGAGCATGCCCTTCTCCGGGTGCGTGAAGAGCGCCTTGAGCATCGGCCCCATCGCCCGCGCGGTCGGCACCCACTTGTGGAAGGCGAGGAAGCGGTTAACCCGCATCCCGATGATGAAGACGACGAACGGCCCCTCGATGTTCGCGGTGTAACGGCCCAGCAGCACGTTGCTCATCGCTTTACCCTTTCTGTGCGTCGTGGTGCTCCGGCATCGTTTGCTGGTCAACGATCAGTTCGTGGACGTGGAGGTGATGAATCTCCAACTCACCGATCACGAGGCGACCGATCACGCCTTTCCTGATCGCGAGTTTGCGGATCGCCAGCGCGCCAATCGCCAGCGCCCCGACCGCCATCGCGCCGGTCGCCGCCGCGCCGACCGCGATTGCCCCGACGGACGCCGCGCCGATCCGCGCCGCGCCAACCTGCGTGCGCTGCACCGCCTGTGCCCTGCCCTTGTCTGTCGCTTGTGTCATGGTGACATTTCCTTTCAATAATCCACGACTGGGTATGCGCCATCACCTGCGCCGTGCGTTCACGGCGCGCGGAACGCCGTACCGAGGATGTCCATTGCGTCCGCATATATCGTGGGGATGTGGCCGGGGGCAATCGCCTCCGGGGGGAGCATGTGTTCGGGTGGTGGCCCGCTCATCCCGGCAATTTCGAGCGAGGCGAGGCCGTGCATCAGCGCCCATGCCGTCGTCGCCGCCGTGCGCGCGTCCATCGGGCGGATCACCCCCGCCGCGACCCCCGCCATGAAGGCGCGCTGGAGCGGCGCGAATGCCCGGCTGGCGATCACGTCGAGCTGCTCCCCGCTCGGCCGGAACTCGGGGATCGGGCGACCGAACATCAGGCTATACTCCTGCGGGTGCGCGAGCGCGAATTGTCGGTAAGCGACGCCCATTGCACCGATGCGCGCATTCAGGTCCGGTTCCGCTTGCTCGATCTGCTCCATCATCTCGGCCAACTTCCCGAACCCATCGACAAAGAGCGCCGCCGCAATCGCCTCCTTGCCGTCGAAATACTCGTACAGGGCCGGGGCGCTGTAGCCGATGCGCCGCGCGATGCCCCGGATCGAGAGCGCGCCCGCGCCCTCCTCAGCGATGATCTCCCGCGCGGCCTGGAGAATGTCCTGTCGCATCTCGTCGCCGTACCGCGCGCGTCGCCCTTTTGCTCCCGCTATCGTCGCCACCGATTCCCCCCTTCCCCGATTGATTCCGAACGCCGTGTCATCGAGTCCTAATCGCTATCTCCTCACGCTATTTTGAGAAGGCTGTGTGGCCTATGATACAGGGTGAGGATTCGATTAAGTCCCGGCGCCTTCCCCTGATTCTGCGAGACACTATTCGGCAATGCCCTTTCTCACCCTGTTTATGGCATAACGCCCGACGACAATGCCAAGCAGACCGATCGCCAAAACCAACCAGATGGGGGCGCCGAGATCGAGGGCGCCGATGATGACGAATCCATCAAACAGTGCGATGAGCGTAAATCCCACGTTCTCAACGTATGCACCTTCCCAGTCCAGAACCCGACGATGGAGATTCTCGAAGGCTTGCCATCCTCGCCAACCGATGAAGAGAGCAAACAACGATAAGGCCCCAAAGATGAGACGACTCGTCAATCCGAGCATAACCCAGTCAATTGTCACGACGATCAGGAGGAGGAGCACTATCAGCCACAATGCGCCGATGTACAAGCGGAACGTGGATGATACTCTCTGTGCTCGCGGGCGCAACCCTTTGTAACCGAACGCGAATGCGGCGATACCGCTCGCCGCATGACCGGCGATGAGTATGGTGTGAAGCATGGAAACTTCTCTTATCTCCCGCAGATTGGCGGGTCTGCACCGATCGTTGCGCTGATTGATGATCGAGTCTTCATCATGTGCTGAGGGTGCTATTTCTGAAAACAGAATACATTGCGGGAGTGGCGCGTCGGGCGGCGCGAAGGGCGCTCGTGACCGAGAGGGCGACGACCCCGATGAGGGCGGCGAGCGCGGCGAGCGTGAGCGTATCAGGATGGACGAGTGACTGTCCGCGCAACGCCTGCCACGTAAGGATGACAACCAGCCCGAGATATGCGAATCCCATGATGATCACCAGCGCCGTCCGCGTGCCGCACGTGAGTCTCTTCCCATACCGCGCGAGCAGCCAGCCAGCCAGCGGGAGGAGTTGCAGCGCGTGGAGGCCGACGAAGTGCGGCGCGCGGAGGTCGCCGCCGACCGTGCTCCAGCCGAGGATCGGCAGACCTGGCCCGCCATCCGCCACGCCGACGCTGTGCGCGCCCGCTGTTGGCAGGCCGTGGCCCGCGTTCGCTGCCGCGAGTTGCGCGCTCGTTGGGCTGGTCATGAAGAAGGCGACGCCCATGCCGACGAGGCTGATGAGGACGCCGAACCGGAGCGCCCACGCGAACGCGGGGTCTGCGAAGTGCTGCCGCATGAGCATGAAGCCGAGCGCCAGCCCCGCCGTCCAGAGGCAGACGATGGAAATGCCCATGATGCTCCAGACCGCCCCATTGAACGGTGTGCTGACATTGAAGTGGCTTGTCGTCCCACGGATCACTTGCAAAGCGATCAACGCCATCTCGATCAGGAGCGCGCCCGCTGTCACCCATGCGACAATCGAGACCGCGCGCCGACGCCCCTGCACGAAGCCGAGGAGCCAGACGAATGTGGCGGTGTAGATACTGATTGAGAGGGCGAACTTGAGTGGCTTCAGCCACGCGGGCGCGCCGGTGATGACCTGTCGATCAACGATTACGCCGACAATCGCCGCAACGATCGTCGCGAGCATCACCAGCGTCGTCAACGCCAGCGGCCGATTCGTCGCCATGCCGCGCGCGGTGAGCCGACGAGTTTGAGAAAGGAATTGATCCATCATGTGCCCCCAGTCTCTCTCGTGATCGAACGGTCATCTCATTTCCGAACAACGTTAGGGTAGACGATGATCGTTCTATTGTCAAGGGGGCGAAGGAATGCGCACGGTGGTTTGGACTACCACCGAGGGGGCTGACAATGGTTTCCTGGTCGTTTGACGCGGCACGTATCCCTCGGTACCATCATCATCGATGTACGTTCAGCCAGGGGAGGAATTCGTGGCAGCATACACACCGCTCAATATTGTGATCGCGTCGCCCGTTGAAGCCGAGCACGTAGAGACGATCCGCGCTGCCGCGCCGGAGGGCGTCACGATCCGGTACGAGCCTGACCTTCTGCCCCCGATGCGCTACAACGCGGATCATGACGGCCCGCCGGACTGGCGGCGCACCCCGGAGCAACAGGAGCGGTGGGCCGCGCTGCTGCGCGACGCGGACGCCTTCTGGGACTTCGACCGGCGGGCGGGCGTGCACCCCCGGCACTACGCGCCGAACGTGCGCTGGATGGGCATGACTTCGGCGGGCGTTGGGCAGGCGATGCGGCGGCTCGGCGTGACGAAGGCGGACAACCTGATCGTCACCACCGCGAGCGGCACCCACGCCGGCCCGCTCGCGGAGTTCGCGCTCTACGGCATCCTCTACTTCGTCAAGGAAGGTCCGTACCTCGCGCGGGAGAAGGCGGCACATCACTGGGAGCGGTACGACTCCGACGAGTTGACCGACACGACGCTGGTGGTGATCGGGCCGGGGAAGATCGGGCAGGCGGTGGCGAAGGCGGCGCACGGCTTCAACATGTGCACACTCGCGGTCGGCACGGGGCGGGAGTACCCACACTTCGACGAATCGACCGACCGCGCCGGGCTGCCCGATGCGCTCTGCCGCGCGGACGCCCTCGTGCTCTGCGCGCCGCACACGGACGAGACGGAGAATATCCTCTCCGCCGAGATGATCGCGCTCCTGAAGCCGACTGCGGTCGTCGTCAACATCGGGCGGGGGCAACTGGTGGACGAGGCGGCCTTGACCGACGCGCTCATGCACCGGCGCATCCGGGGGGCGGCGCTCGATGTCTTCCGCACAGAGCCGCTGCCGCCGGAGTCGCCCCTGTGGGACCTGGACAACGTCCTCATCAACCCGCATTCGGCGAGCACGGCGGCGCGCGAGAATGAACGGCTCACCGCGCTCTTCGTGCACAACCTCCGCTGCTTCGCGGAGGGCCGGACGGGCGACATGCGCAACGTCCTCGACCTCGACAAATTGTACTGAATGGGGATTGAACCGCGAAGGCGCGAAAGACGCGAAGACCGGAGAAGACGGAGAAATGAAAATATCTCACTCTCTTCTCTTCTTCGCGTCCTTCGCGGTTCAAAAGGGGGCCTGAACGATGGTGACGGTGGAGGATAGTTTCGTCAGCCCGCTGCGGGCGCGGGTAGGGCAGGCAGCCAACTACGCGGCGAGTCTCAACCCGCGCCCGAGGGGGCCGGGGAACTGGCGGCAACTGGCCGCGCTCTACTGGTACTACGCGCCGCAGTTCGGGATGGACCCGGTTCTGCCGTGGGCGCAGATGATCCACGAGACGGGCGCGCGCGCGTACGGCGGCCTGGTGGACCCGTCCGCGAACAACTACGCCGGGATCGGCGCGACGGGCGGCCCGAACGGCGGGCTGACGTTCCGCACGCCGCAGTACGGTGTCCTCGGCCACCTTGTGCATCTCGCCACCTACGTCTTCCCCGCCCCGGTGAACCGCTACTGTACCAAGCGTTTCGACCCGCGCATAGGCTTCTGGGATGGCGCGCCGCTCCTTCGTCACCTCGTCCGCACGCAGCCGGAGATGTACAACGGCCGCCTGCTCCCCGAGCGCCGCTGGGCCAACCCCGGCGACGGCTATTGCGCCGCCCTCGCCCTCGCCGCGACGAACATCCAGAATACTGGGGGATAACGGGTCGCCCGCCCTTCTGCTCTTTGGGTATATATCCCAAAAGACAGATAAGAGGGGAAAGCCATCTCACTCTCTTATCAGCGTATTACTAGAGTGAGAATGTGAATGAGCATTGGGTAGTTGTGCCAGCGTACCACCAGCGCGAATCGTTATTGAGATTGGGAATGCCACCGTAGTTCTGTGGGCAGGGAACTTGACCCGGAACGCGCTCAGCGTTGAAGTAATTATTCGCCGATCCAGGCCAATCTTTTACGGCATTGAAGAGAACAGAATAGTATCTCATATGATAGAGATAGTATGAGAACAAGACGGATGGATCGCTGTTATACACGTTCGGATCGTAGAATTCTTCCGCTGTTCCCTGCGTGGGGTCGAAAAGAAGCTGATGGAAGTAAGGACTATTGGGGTCATAGTAGGCAGAGGTGAAACTGTTATAGGTGATTTGTGCGACATCGGCTGCGTTTCCCGAGTAGTCGAGAATATTCGCAAACCAGCTCGTCCCATAGATATACATGGTGTACACATTATACTGATTCCCTCGTGTTTGAATGTAGGTGTTCGCGCTTCCCGCGCATCCCTGCTTGATGCCGGAGTAATAGACATCGATTCCTTGCAAGCACGTTACCCCGGGTTCCGCATATACGAACCATTCCAAGTCATTCGGGCCATTGTCAGCATACGATATAGTGCCCACTTGAGAGAATTCCCCACTATTAGTGGCACCGGTATATGGGGCGAGAAAAGCGCCGACCCATCCCGTCGTAAAAGTATGCGGGGTGTTATCGTACGCATTTGCCGGGTTGACATACAACTGGATTTCGGACGATTCCCTAGTATCGTGGAAACTGAGATCCCAGTAGGCATGTAGCAGATCGTTGTCCGCCGATACCGTGACTGCTCCCGAAAGGAATGTACTAAGCAACAAAGTGAATGCCACGAGTGCCACAAGGCGAACATTGATGGGGCAAAACATCTTTGATGGAGAAAAAGCGAACCGTTTCATCAGTCACACCCCTTCGTGAAGGTCGGCTGTACATGTGGCAATCTCGTGTGTCAACATAGCACGGGCCATGTCGTTACCCAGTTACCTCGTATCTATCGCGTTGGCGTCGCTGGCGTACCGCTCGGGATGGATACGACACCCCGCCCCCCGGCTGTGAACGTCTCGCGTTGGTGGGCTGCCGCAGTGAGCATCGCTGGCGGTGGGGGAAGAACCGTTCCCGGTGGAACCCCAGGAGAGGCGTTCGAAGTCCCAGGAGTAGATGGAGATGATCGCGCGAGGACAGGCGCCTCGAACGCCGACTGGGGTGGTGCTACCCCAACGATCGTCTGCCCCGCCGTCAAAGTCTTCTTGAAATTGTCCATATGCGCCGCTGTCGTGAGTACCGTCTCATATATACAGCCGGGAAGTTGGACGAAGAGTTGCCATTTCTGATTCTGCGGCACCTGTGGATCGAGATCCACGATCTGCGTCGGGTCAATCACGTCACCAGGATGTACGAGCTGATAGCGAGCGATTGAGGTCCCTACAGCGCCGGGAGTATATTGTGCGCCGGGTGGAAGGGTGAAGGTTGGTGAACGGACTGCGGGTGTCGGGGTGCATCCACTGAGGCTCGCCGCAGCCGCTCCCGCTGGCGTCGCCGTCACTGTCGCACGCTCCCCGCACGCCACGAGCGTGGCAGATATGGAGAGAAAGGCAAAGGTGCAAAGCAAAAAGGCGTGCTTATGTCGCATGACCGCCTCCATCCCAAACAGACACCTCGATGCACTTCAGTATGAGTATTCCAGATTATCAAACAAAAGGCAAGGGGATGTATCTGACATCCGAACATAAATGGGCGCAAGCGCGAAGAAACATGGTGGTGGCGGGCTTTAGTCTACCACAGAGAGGCAGGCTAAAGCCCGCCACCACCGGGAAAATCGAGTTATGTCCGGATGTCAGACGGGTAGCCTTGCGTTCTTCGCCGCTCCGCGCGACGATGCATGGCATCAGAGAATTGTGCACAAGAAAGGGGGATCGGCATGGTGACGACGGAACGAATCGCAGCGCTCGTATCGAAGGACGATTTTCTCCATGCGTCGGCGGTCGCGCACCTCTGCGCGGGGGGCGAGACGGCGATCCTCCGCAGTCACGAGGAGGCCGTCGCGCGCTTCTTCCGGCAGAAGAGCGCGGGGATGGTAGGCCGCGAGCGCGACCTGATGGGCATGCTGGAGCGGTGCCGAAGGCGGGCCGCCGCGCTGCTCAGCGTTGACGCGGCGGACATCGCCTTCCTCGATTCCGCGACGGACGGCGTCAACCAACTCGCGGCGGGACTGGATTGGCGACCGGGCGACAATGTCGTCGTGGAGGACATCGAGTACCCATCCGACATCTATCCGTGGGCGCGCCTCGCGGATCGCGGCGTCGCGGTGCGGGTGGCGCGGCAGTGGGGCGAGTCCCCGACGCTCGAACGGCTCGCGGCGGCGATGGACGACCGCACGCGCGTGCTCTCCGTCAGCCAGGTCAGTTTCCTCACCGGGCGGCGGTATCGCCTCGAAGACCTCCGCGCGCTCGTTGACCGCGTCGGCGCACTTCTCAGCGTCGATGCGACCCACGCGGTCGGCGTCGTCCCGGTGGCCGCGCGGCACGCCGATGTGCTAATCTCCAGTTGCTACAAGTACCTGCTCGGCGTGCACGGCGCCGCGATCTTCTACCGCAATCCGGCGCGGCTGGCGCACCTCGCGCCGCAGACCATCGGCTGGCACAGCGTCGCTGGGGCACGGAGCGTCGCCGCGCCGACCGCGTTCGACCTTCGGCCGGACGCGCGCCGCTTCGAGGCGGGCAATCCGCCATTCATGGCGCTCGCCGTGCTCGACAACGCGCTGGAGTACCTCGACGCGGTCGGCATCGAGCGGATCGAGCGGCACGTCCTCGCGCTCGGCGGCAAACTGCGGCAAGCCCTGGTGGAACGCGGCTTCGATCTGCTCACGCCGGAAGCGCCCGAGCGGCGCGGCCCGAACATCTGCTTCGCGTGGCCGGAACCCGCCGCGCTGGTCGATGCGCTGGCGGAGCGCGGCGTGCTCGTCTGGGGCGGCGACGGGCGCATCCGCGTCTCGTTCCACCTCTACAACGATGACGCCGATGTGGAACGGCTACTCGCCGCGCTGGACGATGCGTGCAAGGAGCGGTTCGTTGCGCGTTGAAAACTCACTACGGACAGGAGTAATTGCAGGTCCCGCCGCCGCCATCGCGGGTATCTGCCCGTGTGTCAGACTGGCGTGCGGGGTGCAGAAGTTGTCGAGCGTGCCGATCAGCTACATCGTGCCTTCCAACCGCGCCACCGTCCGTCCATCAGAGCGCGAACGCGACTTGGACGATAGTGTGAAGAAACAAAAGGAGAGAACATCCATGCATTCACAGCGCATCGAACCCGGCCCCGGCCAGGAATCCGTCTGGGATTACCCGCGCCCGCCGCGCATCGAGGACTCGACGAAGCGCGCCACGGTCGTCTTCAACGGTGTGATGATTGCCGACACGCATCGCGCGAAGCGGGTATTGGAGACGAGCGGCCCACCCGTCTTCTACATCCCGCCGGAAGACATTCGTGTGGAGTACCTGCACCACACGAATCGAACGAGTTTCTGCGAGTGGAAGGGCAATGCCGGGTACTACGACATCACCGTTGACGGCAAGCAGGCGGAGGCTGCGGCCTGGCAGTACGCCAATCCAACGTCGAACTTCGCATCAATCCGTAATTACGTCGCATTCTATCCAGGTAGGGTAGATGCCTGTTTTGTCGATGATGAGCGCGTGCAACCGCAGGCGGGCGACTTCTATGGCGGCTGGATCACGCGCGACATCGTCGGGCCCTTCAAGGGCGAGCCGGGCACGGAGGGGTGGTAGGGATGCCCGTCTGGTATACTCCTCATCGAGGTGGCGGCGTCCGACAGGTGACGACGCAATGACCGCACTCCGCTACTCACGCACGTAGGACTGGTGACAATGACAGAGACACGCTAAGCAATGCAATTTCTCCCCTCTCCATTGCAATGGAGAGGGGCCGGGGGGCGAGGTTTGCCCCCACGTTGCTGGAGCGTGCCTCATGTTGATTGTCACCGATGTCGCCAGGAGCTACGGCGGCGCACCTATCCTCGGCCACATCACCTTCACCCTGAATCGCGGCGAGCGCGTCGGCCTTGTCGGCCCGAATGGCGCGGGGAAATCGACGCTGCTGCGGATCATCGCGGGCCACGAAGCGCCGGATCGCGGCAGCGTCTGGTACGATCCAGCGGCGCGCATCGGCTACCTCGCGCAGGCGTTGCCGGATGCGCCGGACGCGACGATCCGCGATGTCGTGCAGGAGGCCCTCGGCCCGGCGCGGGCGGCTGTCGCGGAAATCGAGCGGCTCGGCGCGGTGATCGCGACGACCACGGGCACCGCGTACGACGCGGCGATGGCGGCGTACGCCGACGCGCTCGACACCGCCGACCGGCTCGATGCGTACAGCGCGTCCACGCGGCTGGCGGAGGTGCTGGCGGGGCTGGGGCTGGCGCACCTCACGGAAGAAACGCCCGTTGCGACCCTCAGCGGCGGTCAGAAGACCCGCCTCGGCCTCGCGCGGTTGCTGCTGACACGCCCCGACCTGCTTCTGCTCGATGAGCCGACCAACCATCTCGACATCACCGCGCTCCGCTGGTTGCAGACCTTCGTGCGCGACTATCCGGGCGCGGCGCTCATCGTCTCGCACGACCGCGCCTTCCTCGATGCCGTCGTGACGACCGTCCTCGCGCTGGACGACACGACGCACACGATCACCGCGCATGCAGGTACGTACTCCGACTACGCGGAGGATCGCGCCCGCCGCGCGGCGAAACTTCTGAACGACTACCACCGCCAGCAGGAGCAGATTGATACGGTGCGGGCAAATATCCGCGAGGTCGCGGGGAATGCGGCAAAGACCGAACGCGCGACGCAGAACGATTATCTGCGTCGACGCTCGAAGAAGGTGGCGCGGACGGCGAAGGTGCGCGAGCGCAAACTGGAAAAACTGCTCGACAGCGAGGAGAAGATCGAGAAGCCGACGCAGCAATGGCATCTGAAACTCGACTTCGGGGAAACGCTGCGCGGCGGTCAGCGCGTGCTCTCGCTCGACGGGGTCAGCAAGGCATTTGACGGGCGCTTCCTCTTCTCCGATGCCACGGTGGAGATCAACCACGGTGAGCGCATCGCACTGCTCGGGCCGAACGGCAGCGGTAAGACGACGCTGCTACGGATTATCAGCGGTGCGTTATCACCCGACGCGGGCGCGGTGCGGCTCGGCGCGAATGTCCGGCTCGGCTACTTCGCGCAGGAGCAGGAGGGGCTAGACCCGGCGCAGACCGTGCTCGATGCCGTCCGCTCCACGGCGGCCGTCGGGGAGACGGAGGCGCGCAACTTCCTCCACTTCTTCTTATTCGGCGGCGACGCGGTTTTCCGGCCCATCGGCAACCTCAGTTACGGCGAGCGGGCGCGGCTCGTGCTGGCGCGGCTCGTCCTGAGCGGCGTCAATTTCCTCCTGCTGGACGAACCGCTCAACCATCTCGACATCCCGTCGCGCGAGCAGTTCGAGGAGGCATTGGAAAACTTCAACGGCGCCGTCCTCGCCGTCGTCCACGACCGCTACTTCGTCGAGCAGTTCGCCAAGCGCATCTGGGCGCTGCATGATGGCACACTGACGACGTATCCTGATTTCGCACAGTACGAGGCGGCAGTCGCCGGATCGTAGGAATTGCTGTGCCGGATACGTGCGCGACGGAAAGTGGGCGGTCAAATAGGTAGTTTTACGAAGATTTGTCCGAATTGACCCCGCTCGCGGCTCTTTAATGCATCAACAGTGCGCCGTCACCCACGATGGCGCACCGAATGTACGAAGGAGGAGCCATGATGGACAGGGACAGGGACAAGTACACCACGGAATCGTCGTTTCTTTCGCCGTCCGTCGGCACGGCGCGACGGTGGGCGGACGCGATCCGACCGCGCAACCCCGCGCAGGCCGACGCCATCGCGGCTGCCTACTTCCGCGATGGCGAACACATCGGCATTAACGCGGATCTCGCACTCGCGCAGGCGTGCCACGAATCGGCGTGGTTCACGTCACACCGGTGGACAGAGCAATTCAACCCCTGCGGCCTGGGCGCAACCGGTGACGACGTGCCCGGTGCGGCGTTTGACACGCTCGATGACGGGGTGCGTGCGCAATATGAGCACCTCGTCTGCTACGCGATGGCTGCGGACCCGCCCGCCATGCGCGACTGGCCGATGCGGGACCCGCGCCACACATTCCACGACGGGATGCCGCGCGTGCGCGACCTCGTCCGGCCGGAGCGCCAATGGGCCGTCCCCGGCGACGGGTACGCGGCATCGATCATCAACATCGCGAATCGTGTGATCGGAGAAACACCCATGCAGACCCTACCGACCAAGCAGGCCATCGGCTACACCGTCCGCGTCCACGACGCCGCCGATGTCGGCCCCGCGCGCGATCTCGCGGCGATCGCGTGGTTCATCGTCCACGACACGGAGGGGCATTTCGCGGGCGATGAGGCGATCCTGACGGGCGCGGCCCCGCCGGTGGAGTCGGCGCACGCGCTGATCGACCGGGACGGCACGCTCGTCGTCATGGTGCCGCTCGACCGAACGGCGTGGACGCCCGGCAACGACGACGTGGCGCGCGCCTCCGTCAATGTCGAGTTGAGCGGGTTCGCGTCGGAGCCGTACACGGACGAGCAGTACCGCTGCCTCGCCGCCTACTTTCGCTGGTGCGTCGCGCAAGGGATGCCGGTGCCCGCCGTGTGCGTCGGCAGGGAGGATCGCCCCGGCATCTGCGGCCATCAGGACGTGGCGGACCCGTACCACCCCGGCCAGTGGGGCGGCGCGGCGCACCACACCGACCCCGGCCCGCTCTTCGATTGGGGGAAGTTGGTCGCCCTGATCGGTGACGCACCGTCCGCGCCGACGGTCTACTTCGCGCCGGACAACCCGTACGGCCCGGTCGCGATGCAGACACCCTTCTGGAACCGCTGGCACACGCTCGACGCGCTCGGCCTCGCCCTGCCGATGATGGGCTACCCGAGCGCGTCGGAGCGGACGCTGACGAACGGACGGCGCATCCAGCGGTTCGAGCGCGGCTGGTTCGGCACGCAGGACGCGCCCAACCCGTGGAACATCGTCGCCCTCCTCCCCACCGAGTGGCCCACCGACGCACAAACCGCTTCATAACCGCATCGCTCCCCCTTCCCCCGTGGGGAAGGGGGCCGGGGGGTTAGGGCGCCCCATACCGCCAGCGATAGTAATGCTGGCCCACGTTGCCGAACTCGACCTTGAACGGGTCCGGGTTCGCGGCGTTGTACGTGAGGACGCGCCGCTCGAATGCCTGCATCAGGACGCGCCGCTCCACGCCACCGATGCGCACCTGCACCCAGTACGGCTGCGTGATCGCGAGGCCGATCACCTGCGTGCCCATCCGGTTGCGGAAGTCCGCGAATATCCGGGGAATTGGCTGGCCGGTGACACTGTCCGTCGTCGCAATGGCGGCGGCGGCGTCCGGCGGCACATTAGCAGCGGGCCTGCTGCCGCCGGGGACGAGTTCGGTCTGCACCGGCGCGCCGACCTGTGGTGCGGGCGGCGGCGGCACCCCCAAGTCCTTGTACTGCGGGAAGAGGTTGTCCGGGTCCCCCGCGACGGAGATTGCCGCCGGGGCGCGAGTTTCGAAGCGCGTGTCGCCCACCTGCATCCGGCCCGTGATCATCTCGTTGGCGAGCAGCCCCGACGTGACCGTCTGCCCGCGCGCCTGGTTCAGTTCCAGCCGCCCCTTGTCGAAGTACTGCACGAGGCGGCGCGTGTAGTCCGGGATGAGATCGCACGGGCGCATCGTGTCGCCGCACGGGTTATTCACGACGTACGCTTCGTACTGCCCCGGATGGGCAAGCGCGAGCGGCCCCCAGAAGTTCGGCGCACTCTGCTCATCCTGCCGCCAGCGTTGCTCGAAGGCCGGTGCGGCGAAATCGTCCGCCGCCAGCCCATCGTTCGCGATGAGGCAAAGGGCGAGGCTGGCGAGCAGCAGTGGCGCGAATGGTCGCTTGTCCATCGATCAACCTCCTGTGGGTATCGGCAAGAGATACTTAACAGGGAACGGCAGCGATCAGCGATTGGTTCCCCGGGGTTCTATAAGATCGCTCTTAACGCTGGGCTGCATATTCTCAGTCTACCCCATACACTCCCATGAACAGATAGTTGCTTTTGTGGTAATTACCTCTCGTGTTCTCTACCGAGAACAATTAATGTACGGGGAGCGCAGTTGGTTGAATAGGATGTGGAGGGGTAGGGGAATATGGGGATGTTGCGATTATGGCATCGTGGGATGCGGCTGTTCCTTGTCTGCGGTTTGTCACTCACCGCGCTGTTCGCACTGGGGGATGCGTCGACTTCGGTCACGGCGGCCCCGCCGCAGCCGGATAACCCGCAAAGTAGCAATGTGTCTACACGCGATCCACGGCAACCGGGCAATCATGCTACGGCAGCGGGGTATTACTACAGCCAGCGGCTGACGCCGAACGGGAAGATTTCCGCGCAGGCGCGCACCAATGCACTCAAGCAGGCAGCGGCAGTGCCCGCAGCGGAGGGTCTCCCCGGCGCTGTTGGCGGGAAAGGGCAGAGACCTGCCACAAGTAGTGTGGCACCGCCGAGTGCGGTATGGCAGCAACTTGGCCCGTCGCCCGAGGACACCCTGACGCTGAACCAGAATCAGGATTATCGCTTCGGCAACGTCTCCGGTCGCGCGACGGCGATTGTCGTCGGGCAGCACACCGGCGACATCTATCTCGGCACGGCGGACGGCGGAATCTGGAAGAGCACAAACGCCGGTACGTCGTGGACGGCGCTGACGGATAAGCAGCCGTCACTCGCCATCGGCTCGCTCGCCCTCGACCCGGCAGATGCGACAGATCGCACTGTCTACGCCGGGACGGGCGAGACCAACTACGCATACCCGAGCGGCTCCAATGGTGACGCGTACTTCGGCGTCGGCGTCCTCAAGACATCAGACAGCGGCACGACCTGGTCGGTGCTCGGCCAGTCCGTCTTCGGCGGCTACAGCGCCAACTCCATCGGCATTGGCGTGATGGTGGCGAACGGCAACACCGTCTACGCGGGGACGACACGGGGGTTGTACCGCTCCACCGATGGCGCCACCGGCTGGAACAAGATCACGGTGGCGGCGGGAGGCCCGAACGGGCGCGTGACTGATATCGTGTTGGATGGTTCGAATGTCTATGTCGTCCTCAGCGAGGCAGGCGGGAACGTCGGCTACGCGGGCGTCTATAAGTCCACCACGGGCGGGGCGGGCGGGTACGCGCCCATCGTGACGAACCTGCCGACCGCGACCACCTGGGGGCGCGCGCAGCTCGCGATCGCCCCGAGCACGCCGACGACGCTTTATCTTGCCATTGCTACCATCAACGGCGCATTGCTCGGGATCTACAAAACCATCAATGGCGGCGGTAGCTGGGCGGCGACCACGACGCAGCCGCCGGACTACTTCGATGGTGGTGGCGGCGCACAAGGCGACTATGACAATACTATCGCGGTGGACCCTGCGGACGCCACCCTCGTCTATGCGGGCGGCGTCTATGTGGTCGCCTCGACAAACGGCGGTGGCACATGGACGAACGTTGACAATGTCTACTGCGGCGCCTTCCCCTGCCTTGGCCCGACCCATCCTGACCAGCACGCGATAGCGTTCGGGTCGTCCGGTTCGCCGCGACCGCTCTACATCGCCAACGACGGCGGGGTGTGGAAGACCATCAACGGCAACGCGGGCACAGGCACGACGTGGACGGACCTGAATACGAACATCGCCACCACCCAGTTCTACGCGGGTGACGCGGCGAACAATTACGCGGCTACCCCTATTGTGGTAGGTGGCGCGCAAGACAACGGCTCGTCACGCTCCGGGGTCGCCGCCCTGAGCGCGTGGAGCGGCATCCTCGGCGGGGACGGCGGCTACGTGGCGATCAGCAAGTCGGACCCGAACACGATCTACGCGGATATCAGAAAGGGCAACTGCAGAAGACGACGAATGGCAACGCGGGGGCGGCGATCAACTGGACAAGTGTGACGCCAATCGGCACCTGCACCTTCAGTTCGCTCTTCATCGCCCCCTTCGCGATCGACCGGAACAACCCGAATCATCTCGTCTTCGGTGGCGCGAGTTACTGCGAGACGCTCAATGGCGGCGCGACGTGGGTCCGTAGCAACAACGGTCTCCCCTTCAGCCGGAATGGGGGCATTCAGGCGGTGGCGATCGCGCCATCGAACGCCGCCGTCCTCTATAGTGGGACGGACGCGGGGTACGTCTACAAGGCTACCACGGGTAATACGGCGGCGAACGCGAACTGGGCGGACTGCGCCAGCGCCGCCTTGCCGAAGACCGCGCCGACAACCGCCATCGCGGTGGATCTGACGAGCGCCGATACGATCTACGCCTCTTTCGGTGGTTTCGGCGTCGGCCACGTCTGGAAGACGACGGACTGCGTCTCATGGACGAACATCACCAGCAACCTGCCCGATGCGCCGACGACCTCCGTCACCGTCTACCCGATCAGCGGCGGTCATGCGCTGATCGTCGGGACGGATGTCGGCGTCTTCCTCTCGACGAATGAAGGCGCGTCGTGGAGCGCGCTGCAGAACGGCCTACCGAAGGTCGGCATCCAGCAGGTCTTCACCGATGTCTTGCTCACCACGCTCTTCGTCGCGACGCACGGACGCGGCATGTGGACGATGCCGATCCCGCAGGACACATTTGTCGCGCCAGCGGTCAGCAGCGTGTCGCCGCAGCCCCTCTCGATTGGGGGCGGGACAATCACGATCACCGGCATGAATTTCCGATCCGGCGCGGCGGTCTACATCGATGGAACCGCAGCATCGGGCGTGACGTTTGTGAACGGCACGACACTGACGGCGACGGCTCCGGCCCATGCGGCGGGGTTAGCGCTGGTCGTGGTCGTGAACACGGATGGTCAGGGATCGGTGCCGGTCCGCTTGACATACGCCGTGCCAACGCCCGTAAACAGGGCCGGGTCAGGCGGCATTGCCCCAGCGGTCGGACCCCTGCCACGGGCAACCGGTGGAGGGACGGCACCACTGGGTCCGCCACCATCGCGCACATAGATTCGGGTACGACGGACGCGATGCGATCGTTTCGGAGAGGGAGTGCGCCATGACGCACTCCCCTTGTTTCATCGTGCGGATCGTGCGCCGCGCGGTGATCATCGGATGCGCGTATCATTGCGTTGTACTTCCTGTCCCATAGACAATGGGACGAAGGTTGAGCGCGTTGAAGGAGACGAATGGTTCCGACACAATCGTTGTACGAACTCGTCGGTGGCGATGCGATGTTCCGTCGCCTCGTGGACGCCTTCTACCGCCGGGTGGAGGCGGATAGTGAATTGCGCCGCATCTTTCCGGCGGATCTCGCATCTGGGAAGGAAGGGCAATTCCTCTTCCTCACGCAGTATTTCGGTGGCCCGCAGCGGTACACCGAGCGGCGCGGTCGTCCGTTCCTGCGGATGCGGCACACGCCGTTCGCCATCGGGCAGGCCGAGCGCGATGCGTGGGTGCGGCACATGCTCGCGGCGATCGACGAGATTGGCATCCCTGATCCACAGCGCGGCGTGATGCGCGAATACTTCGAGCGCGCCGCCACATTCATGATGAATCAACCAGGATAATTTCAGCGTTTTTGTCAGATGCTCACGGCATCATTACGTCTGCCGCGTCGTGCTGTCCACGCACTGCGCCCACCGCCCGGTGAGGAGCAGGTGCACGTCGCCCTCGAAGCGGGCGATCTGCGCCTCGACGGTGCGTTCGAGGGTGGGCGTCGTTGGGACGCTGACGGCGAGGATGTAGAAGGCTGCGTTGCCCGGCGTCGTGACGATCAGCGCGTCGTGCCGGACGCCATCGCGATCCGGCGTGGCAGGATAGATGCCGCCGATCCGCTCGACGGTCAGGCCGCACGCGACGGCGTCCGACGGGTGCCACGGATTGTGCGTGCCCCGCTCGCTGAGCAGCGCGAGCACATCGGTCGCGCCGTCGAGCGTCGCCCGGTCGCGCTCGGTGATCTGGAG
>JBBSII010000003.1:0-23804 GCA_038232175.1 Thermomicrobiales bacterium | reverse complement strand
GGTTTTATTCGGGGGGGGGGAGTGTTTGGGTTTATGTCGGTTGTAATGCGGGGGGGGGGGGGGGGTGTGGGTGGCGGGGGGGCCCCCGGCGGGGCCCCCCCCCCCCGCCACCGGATACTTGCCTCTGAATTGCTCATACTCTTTCACGATGGCGATGGCATCTCGATCGTAGGGGCGCACGGCGGTCATCTGCTCCAACTAAATGCGTACGTACTAGCCTTTTCCGAGCGGATACCGGTCGCAAACCCGCATGAACCGGGATGATGCAACGAACGCGGCCAGTACGGACGTTCAGGCGCATTTGAATTAGTTGGAGCAGATGACGGCGGTGCGCCCCTACGATCAGGGGATGGCACTGCGAGCGCTCACGACACGACTATCGTGAAAGGGTATCACTCCGCAAGTACGCGGCGCACCGCTGCCTCATCCCATGTGAAGCCGAGGCCGGGGCGGTCGGGCACCACTGCCTTGCCGTCCGCGAGTTCGAGTCGTTCATTGAACAGGTCGCTCATCCACGGCATGTGCTCCAGATAGCACGCCGTCGGCGCGGCGGCGACCAGATGGACGTTGATCTCCGGGAAGAGATGCGAGCAGACCGGCAGGTTCCATGCGTCCGCCAATGCCGCCGCCCGCATCCACCCCGTGACGCCGCCGACGCGCGCGACGTCGGGCATCAGGATGTTGCCGGCGCGGCGGTCGATCAGTTCACGGATGCCTTGCGGTGCGTACGCCTTCTCGCCCGTCGCAATCGGCGTGTCGAGCGCGGCGGTGATGCGGGCGTGGCCGTCGAGGTCGTCGTGCGGGATCGGGTCTTCGAGCCAATAGAGGTCGAGGGCGTCGAGGTGTCGTCCGACGCGAATCGCGTAGTCCACGTCCCACCCCTGATTAACGTCGATCATTAGGTGGACATCGGGGCCAATAGCGTCGCGCACGGCCCGTACGGCGGCGAGATCGTCCGCCATCCGGGCGCGACCGAGCCGCATCTTCACGGCGCGGAACCCCTGCGCGACGTACTCCTCCGCTTCGTGTGCCAGTGTATCGAGGTCATCGGTGAGCCACAGCCCCCCGCTCGCGTAGACCGGCACGCGGTCCGTGTTCGCGCCGAGCAGGTGCGCGAGCGGCTTGCCGACCGCCTGGCCGACGATGTCCCACACCGCAATGTCGATCCCCGCCATGCCGATCACGGGCAGCCCGGCGTGTCCCCACTGCGCCATGCGTCCCCACATCCGCCGCCAGAGTCGTGCGGAGAAGAAGGGGTCCTCGCCGGTCGCCACCTCCGCGAGTTCATGCAGGATGTGTTGCAGTGCGCCCGCCCCGGACCGGCTGAATGCCCAGAGGTAGGATGAGCCGCGAATGCCCTCGTCCGTCTCGACATCGACAAGCAGATACCACATCGCATCGAAGACGCCGGAGCGCGAGACGACCTGTTTCCGCAGCGGCACGCGCGCGACACGGCTGCGAACGGTGGTGATCTTCATGGCGTCATTCCTCCCGCGTTTTCGGGCGCGACGAAGCCCTACGACGCCGCTTCGAGTTTGCGCGTCTCCGGTAGCAGGATGGCGAGCGGGATACCGAGCAGCGGGATGAGCGTGAGAAACTGGATGACGATGGGCAGCCCGACATGATCGGCGATCAGCCCGCAGAGGATCGTGCCGAGCGCGCTGACGGTGTACTCGGCGGTGATCGCGAGGCCCGCCCCGGTCGCCCGGTCGTTTGGCAGCAGTTCCTGAATCGCCGCGAGCGTCACCGGCGTTGTACAGAGGAGGAGCATCCCCGCGAAGAAGAGCGCGATCAGCGACGGGATGCCGCGCAGGACAGTGAAGAGGAAGAGCGGGAACGCGGCGAGCGAGAGCGAGAGCAGGATGATCGGCTTGCGCCCAACGCGGTCACTGATCGTGCCGCCCATGAAGCCGCCGAGCACGCCCGCGAAGAAGAAGATCGAGGTCGCGATGCCCGCGTAGGTCAGTTCCTCGCCGCGCTTCGTCAGATACTCCGCAATAAAGAGCGCGAAGGAGTTGAGCACCAGCCCGCGCACCATGATGACGCTGATCAGCCGTCGCAACGCCGATCCCTGCGTCCGTAGCGCGCCGACGAGATCGCGGCGCGTGCGTGCCGCTTTTCTGAGCGTGATCGGCCCCAGTCCGAGGAATGTGACGATACCAATCGCGAATGCCGGGATGAAGGCGAGCGACGTGCCGCGCAGCCCGAAGTGATTGACGATGAAGACGACGACAATTGGCCCGATGCTCCGGCCAAAATCCCCGCCCGTCATGAAGATCGACATCCCCAGACCCCATCGCCTGCCGGACGACGCGGTGGCCGCCGCGATCCCCGGCGCGTGGAACATCGCGCTCGACAGGCCGCTTGCGAGCAGTAGGAGCACGACGACCATCGCGTTCGGCGCGATGCCCAGCGAGCAGGTGACGAGCGCGGTTGTCATCGGCGTGATGACGAGGAACATGCGGACGCTCGTCCGGTCCGCGTAGTAGCCGACGAAGGGCTGCGAGAGCGAGAAGAGGCGCTGCGCCGGTTGGAGGAAGCCCGCGAGAAAGAGCGAGAGCGCGAACTTGTGCGTCAGCAGGGGGATGAGCGGGGCGAGAAATGAGGGGTACATGTCGTGGAAGAAGTGCGCCATCGTGATGAGTGCGACCGTGCGGGCGTTGAACTTTGGAGTGGTCGATTCACCCGGCGCGGACGCCGTAGTAGAGAGCGCGGCCGCGTTGCCGGTTGACATACGAGACAATTCCTTCCTGTAGCACGGAGCAAGACCCATGCGTCGCCACGCAACGCTACCACGCCCATGATGCCCGGACAAGCGAACCAATAGTGTGAATGCAACAAAGGGCATGGGCTGAACCGCAAAGACGCAAAGGACGAGAAGAGGGACCAGGTTGTAACACAGAGCGCGCAGAGGGCACAGAGGAACCTCTCGAATTTCTCTTCTCTGTGCTCTCTGTGTGCTCCGTGAACTCTGTGTTAAAACCTGGTCCCTGCTATGGGAGTTCAGGGAGCGAAGCGGAGCACGTAGAGGTTCGCGTCCGCGAGTGCGTTGAAGACGATGCGCGTGCCGTCCGGCGCGAGTTGCCATTCGTCCTGCGCGACGCGAAAGGGGAGAGCGGCGCGGTCGGTCAGTGGGGCTGTGGCGAGTGATGCTGCGTCGATTCGCACCAATTGATCCGGCCCGTTGTCGGTCTGGACGGGGAGCATGACGAGGCTCTGGCTGTCCGGAGCCCAGCGGAAACCGCCGACGAGCGGGAGTTTGCGCTTCTCACTGCCATCGGACTTCACTATGAAGAGGCCGTTGTCCTCAGGCTTCTCTTCGAGCGCGGCGAGGTAGACGATGCGCGAGCCGTCGGGCGAGAGGCGGACGCCGCGCGGCGAGAAGGCGCTCGCGATGCGCGTCAGGCTGCCCGCATTGATGTCGAAGACGTAGATGCCGGGGTTGCCGCTGTCCGTGTCCCGCCCGGTGAAGAGCAGTCGCTGCCCGTCCGGGAACCAAATCAGATCCGCCGCCCGCACGACACTGCCGCGCGACCGCGCGTTCGAGCCGTCCGCGTTCGCCACCCAGACGCGGACGAGTCGGTCGACATTCGAGCTTGGCTGCGCACCGGGCGCGCGTTCGAGCCATGCGACCTGCCGCCCGTCCGTTGAGAACCAGACGTACGCCGCGTTGTTGCTGATCGTCGCGACGCTCTGCTTGCCGAACTCCTGCACGCGCGTCACGCGGGCGACAGTGTCCGGAAAGGCGATCCGGCCACCGTCCGGCGAAACCGTCGCAGCGGAGGGGAAGAAGACGGTCGGCACGCCGCCACCATCGGCGGGGACGGCCCACGTCGCCGCCAGTTGCTGATTCGGCGCGGCATCGGTGTAGAGCACGCGCGCGCCATCGGGGTGCCAGACCGGGTTCCGGCAGCAACCGCCATCCGTGATCTTCGCCATCGTCGGCTTGAATGGCGGTGTCGCGGTTGGCGCGGGGGCGGGTGTGCTCGTCGGGATGGGGATCGTTGCCGTCTCGACGGCAGCGGCGGTGCGTACCTGTGGTGACGCTGCGAACGTTGCCGCGACCGTCGCGGTGGTGGGTCTGGCGGTTGCCGGGACCGGCGTGCCAGTTGGCGCAACAACTGTTGCGGTTGGCGCGGGCAGCGCGGGCGGTGCGGGCGGCGCGGTCTGCGGTGTTGTGCCGCTGCTGCATGCGACGAGGGCAAGGAGCGCAAGCGCGAAGAACGGACGGATGCTACGCATATGGCTCCCACGTCGGGTAATTAACGATGATGCCGCCGCCGAATGTGATATCCGGCTGATCGCGCAATGTGGCCCACTGCCGGGGGCTTGTCAGGTTCTGCGCGAAACTCGTGCCGCCCGCGCCGACGCCGAGCGTCAGCCGGTCCCAGTCGGCGGGGATCAGGTTCATCGGGTTCGTCGTCGAACCGAGGCTGTTGGTGCGGATTTCGAGGTGCAGGTGCGGCGCGCGGTCACAGGCGGCGCTGTACGGGTCGCCGGAGTGCGCGACGACATCACCCGCTTTGACCTGCTGCCCGACGCGCACAAGCGTCGAGCGTTCGCGCAGGTGCCCGTACATCGAGATGTAGCCGCCGGGGTGGGTGATCGCGAGGTTGTGCGGCGCGGAGCCGTACGGGCCGTCGATACCGAGCACCGTGCCGTCGCCAATCGCGTGCACATCCCGGCCGCAACGGGTCGCGAAGTCGATGCCGAAGTGGATGCCCTGCCCGGCGGCGTAGAGATCGGGCCAGTTGCGTTGCGCCCAGACGGACGTGCCGTACGCCTGCGAGACGAACCACGTATCCGGCCCCGGCGGTTCCACGAATGGCAGTCGGAACGCGGGCGTCTCCGCCTTCGCACCGACGGGAACCGCGCCCGGACGCGCCACCTCGTTAATGCCGAACGTGACCGTCACGACCGCAACGACGAGTAGCAGTTGCACCAGGTATCCATATTGACGCCCGCGCACGATAGTATCCTTTTTGCCGATGCCGCACGCGGACAGTATACGAAGTCGGGCGGGAACGGGCAATGCGCCGGAGACCCCCTCCCGGAGCGGGAGGGGGCAGGGGTTGGGTATTCCCCCTTTTTTATGCTACGCCCGGCGAATTTCCCGGCGGAAGAGCAGCGTGCCGAGGACGAAGAATCCGACCGCGAAGGCCGCGAGCGCGAGCAGATCGATCGGGTTGACGGGCACGCCGCGCAGCATGATGTCCTGCAATGCGCGAACGCCGTACGTGATCGGCAACGAGTAGGAGAGCACGCGCGCCCACGGGTAGAGCGTGTCGATTGGCAGGAAGAAGTTGCCGAAGAAGACGGATGCCAGCAGAATGAGCATCGCGTACTGAACGGCCTGCGTCTCACTGCGAGCAACCGCCGAGATCACCAACCCCAGCCCAAGTGCGGCGGCGATCAGGAGCGCGATCACGGCGACGAACTCCGCGTAACTGCCGAGCAGCGGTACGTGCAGCGCGAACCGGAGCAGCGCCGCGAGAATCGCTCCCGTCATCGCGGCGACGAGCGCATAGCCGATGAACTTGCCGAAGACGATCTCCGGCGTGGCGCTCGGCGTCACGCGGAAGAGTTCCGTCGCGCCACTCGTCCGCTCGCGCACGAGCGTCAGGGCGGTGAGCGTGATGCTGATGTGCTGCAACAGGAGCGCGAGCACAGCGGGCGCGTAGAAGGCGATGAAACTCGCGAGGACGGGCGCCTTGTTGTTGACTTCCGCCTGGAACGGCGCGACGAGCACCTCGGCGGGCGGCAATTGCAGCGCCTTCGCGCCATCCTCTGCGTTCTTGCTGTTCGCGAGCAAATCGGCGCTCGCTTTCGCGTCCGGCTGCCCGGCAGCGAGGGTTGCGGGAAGCGATACCTCCATGTTTCGCAGGATTGTCTGCACATTCCCAAGCGACTGATCGACCGCCGTCATCTGCTTGTGGAAGTCGTCGTTGGGGGTTTCAGGTGCGTGGAAATAGGTCTCCGCGCCCGTCAGCAACTGCTCGCGCGTGCGGAGATCGGACTGGTTGTTGAGCGTCAGTTTCTGCATCCCCGCGAGCAGTTCCGTCGTCGCTGCCGGGTTGCGCGCCTTGATCTGCGTGCCGAATTGGTCGACGCTTGCCTGCATCTGCGCGGCGTAGCCGGCGAGGGGCGCTTGCGCCGTCGATGGGTCCTGCGTTTTCGCCTGATTGACGACTGCGATGAGCACGCGGCGGTTCAACTCGTTCGTTTCAACATACGAGTAGAACTTCAAATAGTTCGCGCGCACCGGTTCGAGTTCGTTGTACGTCACGTTGATGAGCGGGTGCTGCCCGGCCCGGATGCGCTGGTACGAGTCGGGGGGGAGCGCGACGACCACGGTCGCCTTGCCGCTCCCCACGAGGGCATTCGCCTGATCGACGGTCCCCACCACGCTCTGCAGCGTGAACGGGAACTGGAAGGCGTCCACGTAGTCCGCGATATTCGTGGACAGTCCCGCCGTGGGCGGCACGACGAGCACCGTCGGCTGTTGGACGACCTGCCCCTTGAAGCTGGTGCCGAACAGAAAGAGGATGAGAAACGGCCCGACGACGAGGCCAAGGAGCAGGCGCGGTTGACGGAATACCTCGCGCAGCTCCTTGCCCGTGAAGGCGGCGCCCCGGACGGCGCCACGCAACGGGCGATCGATGATCCACGGGCGCGGGCGTGGGCGCGGGATTGCAGGGGTCGTCATGCCGCCGACTCCTTCTCTTTCGCGTTGTCGCGTGCCTGGGAGACGAGCCGCACAAAGACATCATCGAACGTCGGGGAGTGCGCCTCAATTGAGACGCAGCCGCCCTCCTGTCGGTCGCAGTACTCGGAGAGCAGCGGCAGATCGGTCGCGATGTCATCCACGACCACGCGCACCGCATCGGGGCGGTCAAGTGGCTCCACGGCGTGGACGAATGGGAGCGATTGCAGCCGCACCGCGATATCCGGGCGCGGCCGGTCGAAGCGGATATCGAGCATCTCACCGCCAGTCGCGGCGTGCCGGAGATCGGCGGGTGAACCCGACGCGATGATGTCGCCCTCGTGGATCAGCAGCACATGGTCGCAGTACTCGGCCTCGGTGACATATTGCGTGGTGATGACCATCGTTTTGCCCTCGTCTCGCGCGGTCCGCAGGCCATCCCAGATGCTCTCCCGCAGGATCGGGTCAATCCCCGCCGTCGGCTCATCGAGCACGAGGAGGTCGGGGTCGTGCATTAGCGTCGCCGCGAGCGACAACCGCCGCCGCATGCCGCCGGAGAGATCGGCGGCGCGACGCTTGCGCGCGTCCGCGAGATCGACGAATTCGAGCAGTTGCGTGCTGCGACGGTGCGCATCCCACCATGGCACGCCGTAGAGCGAGGCGGCGAAGTGCAGGTTCTCCTCCGTTGTCAGCATGGGATAGAGCACGAAGTCCTGCGGCATGTAGCCGATGCGCTCGCGGTCGCTGCGACGCAGTTTCCACGGGTCGCGCCCGAAGACGCGCACGGTGCCGCTCGTCGGGCGGTACATGCCGAGCATCATGCGGATCGTCGTCGTCTTGCCGCTGCCGCTCGGCCCGATCACGCCGAGGATTTCGCCCCACGGCACCGTGAAGGTGAGGCCGTGTAAGACCTCGTCCTTGCCGAATCGCTGGACGACCCGGTCGAACGTCACCGCTTGCTCGGCTTTGGCGACGGTACGCCCCTTCGCGCGCGGCGTGTGCATCGCTGACGGCTCGCCACTCCGTAGCGGGTCGGCCTCGCGTTCCCCCGTCGTTACCACTTGCTGCCCCATGCCACCCTCCCGTCGTGCCTCATAGCCTCATACTATTACGGCAGGGGAAGAAAGCATCTTTGGTGCCACCATGTGGCGCAATCGATCACGCAGGCGAATCGGTCGCTGCCCGTCTCCTATGACGCCGCCGCAATCCGGTAGACGTGGCTCTTGGAATCGTCCGTGACGTACATCGCGCCATCGCTGCCGATTGTCACACCAGTGGGGCGCCCCCAGACCTGACCGGGGTCGTTGGCGTCGCCGGGGAGCCAGCCCCACGCGAAATCCTCCGGCTTGCCGGGCTTGCCGTTGACGAGCGGCACACGCACGACCTTGTATCCCGTCTTCACCGAGCGGTTCCACGATCCGTGGTAGGCGATGTAGATGCTCTCCTTGTACGGCTGCGGCGCGGCGAACTGGTCGCCGAAGGTGATGCCGAGCGCGGCGGAGTGTGCCTGCAACGGCACCTCGTCGGGCGGTACGTTCGCGCACTTCACCGCGTCCTTGTACTCCGGGTTCGGGTTCGGGCCGTTGTAGCAATATGGCCAGCCGTAGAAGCCACCGTCCTTAACCGCGCGGAGATCGTCCGGCGGGATGTCGTCGCCGATGCTGTCGCGCCCATTAACCGTCGCCCACATCTGGTTCGTGCCCGGTTGCCAGGTGAATCCGACCGCGTTCCGCAGGCCCGTCGCGAACAACCGGCCGTTCTTGCCGTCCGGGTCGTAGACGCTGATCGCGGCGCGGCGGTCGTCCTTCTCCTCGCAGACATTGCATGACGACCCGATGGCGAGGTAGAGCCGCCCGTCCGGCCCGAAGGCGACCGTCCGCGTCGCGTGCCCGCCGGTGGGAAGATTCGGGATGATGACTTCCTTGTCGCCCTCTGGCTGCATCGCGTTGTTCGGCGCGCGGAACCGGGAGACCTTATCCGTCTCGCCGACGTAGACCCAGTCCTGGTAGAAGGCGAGGCTGGATGGCTGCCTGAGGTTGCTCGCGAAGACGGTGACGCCATCCGCCTTGCCGTCGTGGTTCGCGTCCGGCAGGATCAGAATGCGTCCGCCCGCGTCCGCGAGAAAGAGCATCCCGTCGGACGGTCGCACCGCCATGAACCGTGCCTGCCCGACGTTAGATGCGTAGACGTCGATCGTGAAGCCCGCAGGGAGCATCACGGCGCCACCGGGGAGTTGGTGTTCCTGTGGCGGGCCACTCGGCGCGGCCTTTGTCGCGGCGGCTTGCGCCGTCGCGGTCGCTGTGGGCGGCGTGCTCGTTGCCGCAGGCGCGCTCGTCGTACTGACCGTTGGGGTGGCGGCGGCAGTTGCTATCGGTTGCGCGGCTGTTGCGGTCGCTGGAGCGATGGTCGCGGTCGGATTCACGTCCGTATCCGAGCGCGCGGCCGCTGCTTGTACGCGCGGTGAGGCAGTCGGGGCAGCGGCGGCGGCAGTCGGCGGCACAATGACCGTCGCGGTCGCCTTGCCGGAGCCACACGCGGATAGGAGCAGCGTGGCACAGAATGGCAGGAGGATGAAGAGGGGGAGCGAGCGAGATCGTGGCACGATAAACCTCCGACGCATGGTCGCTGCACCCGGAGGAAGCATACCGCAATCTCGCTGCCAGTGGTGCGCGGATCATGCCGCCCGCGCCGCAGTGGTCACGATCAGGTGTTGAATGCCCCGTGGATCACGACGGCGACTCCGAGCATGAAGAAACCGACGGCCACCGCGACGGCGACGTTCCCATCCTCGAAAATCTTCTTCTGCAGATCGGTGGGCGTGAGCCAGTCGAAAATCTTGTACCCCGTGAGGAGTAGCGCCATTCCCGCGAATGCGTAGATGACCGCGACAATGAAGATGCGTAGTTCATGCCCGACGTTCACGATGATCCCTCCGCTGCATTTCACCCGCCGACGTGCCCGTGTGCCGCTCCGTGTCCGCGTGATCGTGTCGCGCAGAGCATAGCATAGGAATGTTGTGCACCCACTGAGGATCGCTACAAACTTCATCAGCCTGCCCAAGTTCGGCTGCAATAGGCTGCTGCGTTGCCTCGCTTTCGCTTACTCAACCACCGTCATGTCCCCCCGTCGGCCCCTGCGGTGGCGGTGCGCCGGGTGTCGTTGGCGCGGCTGGCGTCGTAGGCGGAGCGGAAGGCGACGGTATCGGTGATGCCGGTGATGTGGGCGACGCTGGCGACGCTGACGCAGCAGGATTCGGGTTGCTCCCGAAGGCGAATGATGACAGGAATATCTGGGCGCGTGCGGCGTACTCGCTGTAGCGGCCCTGATCGGTGATGAAGAACGCATTGATCACCGTGTTGTCTTTTACCGTCACAACCTCGATCGTCCGGCCCTTGTAGCCGTCGTCATAGGTCTTCGTGGCGTCGAACCGATACGCCGGTATCCCGCCGAGGGTGATCGCCTGCTCACCGACAACGGTGTACTTCTTGTCGATCAGGTTGTTCCGAAAGACGGACGTGACCGTGTTGATCGAAGGGGAGCTGTCGACGGTCTGGAAGTCGATGATGAAGCTCGCGCGTAGGGCGCCGCTCGGTGCGTTTGCGTCGAATGCGACAGCGTATTTCGCTACGTCCGCGTCCTTACTCACCTGGAAGTCGATCGGAATAGTCACCGAGAACCGGCCCTGCGGGTCCGTGTAGACCGCCGAACCATTCGACGGCTGTGAACTGAGGATCGGTGGCGGCGTGCCAAGAAACGCGAATGACGTGAGCATGCCACCCGTCTGGCTCGTCAGCGCGTCGTAATCCTGCTCCTGGGCCGTGAATGTGAGGATATAGAGCGCGCCGCCATTGATGGCGAGCACGAGCGAGACGTGATACCGTCCACCGCTCCCGCTCGTGAAGTAGTCGAAGCGTTGCGCCGTCTGGCCACCGAGTTTCAACTGCTGCACGGGGCCGGGCTGACTCTCCGGCGCGGATGCGTACCGCTTCTGCTGGTCGGCGGTCGCGGCGTCAAGTGTGCCGGTCGCCTCCCGGATCTGCACTGTGAAGTTCGCCCCTACCGGGTTTGGTGAGATGTAGCCCGCGACGAATGGCGGGGTCAGTTGCGTCTCGACGGGCGTGTACCCATCGGGGATCGCGAACGAGAACCTGCCCTGCGGGTCCGTGTACGTGTTCGCCGCCGCGACGGGCGCGGCAACGAGAAAAACGACGAGGAGCAGCGCCGCCGACACGCCCCGCCAGAAAGACCGGTGTATCACGCCGACATGCCTTTCGCTATGAAGGATACAAGCAAAATTTCAATGGGCGCATCGTATCATCGCACCGGACACGCCGCAAGTTCAATGCGTAGCAATAATTCGGCGTCGTCTTATTTTCGCACGAGCATCAGTTCGGTCTGCGGCGGAATGAGCCACCGCGCGCCTTCTGCGGTCACTTCGAGGTCGTCTTCGAGCATTATCAGGCCGTGGCCCTCGACGAACGTGCCGATCTCCAGCGCGTAGCACTGCCCGGCCTCGATGATCTCGTTCGGCTTCTCGCCGTACCGCTCCCACCGGGGGTAGAAGCCGCCGCCGCCGTCATGCGCGACGTGCCCGAGTTGGTGCCCGAGGCCGAAATGCCATTCCTTGCCACGCTCCTCGAAGAAGTCGCGCGCTGCCTCGTCCACCCGCCAGCCGGGGATGCCGGGCCGGATCTTCCCGAACCCTTCCGCGATGGCGCGCCGCACGATCGCGAAGTCTCGCTTCACGACGGGCGGGGCGTCGGGTTCACCGTCATCGAGGAAGTACCAGGTGCGTTGCATGTCCGATGAGTAGCCGTCGATGGTGATGCCGAAGTCGATGCGGAGGAGCTTGCCCTTCTCAACCGCATTGGTCGTCGGGCTGACGTGCCCAAGGGGGGACTTGTCGCCCGCCGTCACCGTTGGGTTGTACTCCTTGTCCCACGAGAAGCCGTAGCCGAGTTCGCGGCAGCGGCGGTGGAGGAATTGCTGGATTCCCTGCTCCGTCGCGCCGATTTGCACCCAATCAGTCAGTTCCGCGAAGAGCCGTTCCGTCTCTGCGCACGCATGGGTGATACGCCTGCGCTCCTCGGGCGACTTGCGCCCGCGCACGCGGGAGGCGATTGGCTCGCCGGAGATGAAGCGCGCGGTGTACGGCGTGCCTTCCAGGGCGTGGTTAAGGTTCAGCCACATACCGTGGGTCAGGCCGTCCGCCTTGTCGTTGTCTGTGCTGTAGTTGAGCGCGATGGTGCGCGGGTCGAACCGACCGATCAACTCCCGCAGCGGGTCAGTCCATCCCTTGACGTAGCCGTGCGGCGTGTAGATGCCGCCCGCCTCGATCTGCGCCACATCGCCCGTGCCGACAATCGCATGCGCCTCGCCGGAGCGGGTGATGAGGAACGCCGAAGGCCACGTCGCGCTCGCCCCGACGACAATCGGGATGGACGGGTCGCAGAGCGTCCCCGTTTCCCGCCCGACGAGCAGCCAGAGATCGACATTGCGTTCATTCAGGATGCCGACCGCCTGCTCCACCTTCTCCTTGACCAGTTGATTGACCATATATCCCTCATTTCATACTGAAATTTAGTGGCGGCGGGCTTCAGCCTACCGCCACCGCTACACTGAACGTCTTGAGGACTGGAGCGGCCCGTTTCTCTATAAGCGCGGGGCATGATACTCGCTGCTCACTTCTTAAGATCGATCCAGTTGCCAGTCCGCGCACCGGTACTCATAAGCGGCGGATCGTCGTATGCATCCGTCGTCACTTCCCAACGGACGTCGTAGGGATCATCGATGATGACGACAGCCGAACGATGCGTCGTTACCGTGCAGCCAATCTGGGGTGCGATCCGCCGCATTCGGTCGAGTTCATCCGTGCTGACCTGCAGGCCGAGGTGCGACAAACGCCCGCCGGGAGCCGCGTCATCACTCGCTTCAAGCGCGAGCGCAAAACCACGGTCGTAGAGCATAACAAGGCGGAGGGCGATGCCCGCTGCCTCAGCATCGTCCCACCCTGCATCCTCGGGGAGCGTCCGCCAACTATCGCCGACTGGGGCTTCCCGCCATGCAACGGCCAGGCCGAACAATCGCTGATAGAAGGCTTCCGCCTCTCGCAGATTTTGGACCCTCAGGGCTACATGGGTGACACCGTGATAGCGATGCTCTGCTCGGTCCATTATGACCTCAGTCCCGCCAGCGCGTCTGCGAGGTTAAGGAAGTAGGCTGCGAGCCACTGCTGCGCGTCCCGCATCCCTTGCACTGTCGCGTACTCGTTCGGGCTGTGGACGCGCCCGCCGTGCCCGAGGCCGCCCATCGCGACGGGGATATTGAGCACATCGGTGAAGAGGTAGAAGGGCGCGGAACCCGCGAGGTGCGGCCAGATTTCCGGCGTGTGGCCGAACTGCGCGTACGTCTCCAGCATCGCCCGCACGGGCGGGTCATCCACGCGCGTCTTCGCCCACGGGTATGCATCGAGGATTTCCACGTCGATATCGCCGTAGCCGTGCGTGTCGAGGTGCGTGCGGATGCGTTCGAAAGTCCGCTGCGGGTCCATGTTGCGCACCATCCGCACATCGACCTTCGCCTTCGCCTCGTGCGGGATGATCGTCTTCGTCCCCTCCTGCCAGTGGCCGCTGACGATGCCGTCGATGTTCAGCGTCGGCTGGTAGAGGTACTTGCGCAGGAGCGGTACGCCGTCGAGGTCGTACTTGAAGCGGCGCACATCGTCGCTCTGCAATTGCTCGTTGGGGTCGAGCGTCGGCGCGAGGGTGGCGAGCAGCGCCTCATCGTGCGCGTCGGCGGGTTCGACCTCGTCGTAGAAGCCGTCCACGAGGATGTGCTTCTGGTCGGGCGTCAGCATGGAGGCGAGCGCGTGCGTCAGCCGCCACGCCGGGTTGCCGTACCAGACGGCGTTCGACCCGTGCACGGCGCGCGTCGTCGGGCCGCCCCAGTCGCCGCCGCGTGCGGTGAACTCCATGAACAGGATGCCCTTGACGCCGAGATACGAGAGCACCTTGCCGTTCAAGTCCTGCGAGAGGAAGGCGAAAAACGCGGCGTCGGCCTTGAGGCGGTCACGGTTCTCCGCGACGAAGTCCGGCAGGTGCTTGCTGCCCATCTCCTCCTCGCCCTCGATCATGAAGATGACATTGAACGGCAGCGTGCCATGGACATTCCTGATCGATTCGAGCGCGATGAAGGTGTTGACGAGCGGCCCCTTCTGGTTCATCACGCCCCGGTTGATGATGCACGGGCCGAGTGCCGGCGCAAACGGCGGTGTCAGGATTTCGCCACCGAACGGGTCGTCTACCACCCACGCCTCCCCGATCACCGGCTGCACGTCGTACATGCCGTAGAGCAGCAGCGTGCGCGGCGCGCCCACATCGATGCGGCCATAGACGACGGGCCAGCCCTTCGTCGGTACGATCTCCCCGGTGCCGCCGGTCCGTTCGATCCAGCGGACGAGCAGATCGGCGCACTCGTCCATGCCCGTGCCGTCCGCCGAGATTGAGGGCTGGCGCACGAATGAGCGCACGTCCTCCAGATGCCGGTTCCAATGAAAGTCCATGTATGCCCGCACGCGGGCATCCTGAAGGGTCACGTCCTGCTCCTTTGTCCATGCGGTAACTTGTCCGGGCGGGCAGTGTAGCACAGCGTTTGGTGCGTCACACTCGCCCGATGAGCGCCGCGCCGGTGGTGCCGACCCATTCCACGAGCGCGTCCGCGTCGAGGTCGCCGGGCGGGCGGAGGATCAGGCGGTGCACGCCGAGGGCGGCGTACTGCTCGGCCATCGCGCGATCCACCGCGCCGCGTGGCGTCACACTGATTTCGAGCGGGCCGAGCGCCGTCGGTCGCTCGTGCTGCGCCGCCGCCTCGCGGATGCCGTCGAGCGCCCTGGCGGTACTCTCCGGGGTCAGTGAGAAGCCATACCACCCGTCGCCGTGCTGGACGGCGCGGCGGTACGCGCCCGGCGAGCGGCCGCCGACGACCACGGGCGGCCCCGGCTGCTGCACCGGGCGCGGGTGCGCGTCGATCCCCGCGAACTGGACAAACCGGCCCGCATGGGCGGGCGCAGGCTGGCCCCAGATCGCGCGCATCGCCGCGAGATAGTCGTCGGTGCGCGGGCCTTTGTCCGTGAAGGGGATGCCGAGGGCGCGGAACTCCGGCTCCAGATAGCCGATGCCGATGCCGAAGATGAAGCGGCCCCCGGAGAGCGTATCGAGGCTTGCGATCTCCTTTGCCAGCACGAGCGGGTTGCGCTGCGGCAGGATGATGATGCCCGTGCCGAGGTGCACCCGCGTCGTCACCGCCGCGAGGTACGTGAGGGCAATTACCGGGTCCAGTATGCGGTCGTCGGGCGCGAGGGGCGACGGCGGGGCTTGCGGGTCCGGCAGCACGACGTGCTCGCCCGCCCAGAGCGACTCGAAGGCCGCCGCCTCCGCCGCCTGCGCGACGCGCACCGCCGTCTCCGGGTAGCTGCACGCGCCGGAGTTCATGTCAAAGAGCGCGATCTTCAAGGGGTCGGGCATGACGTTACCTCCGAATAATGAGTGTCATGGATGCAGCATGGAGTTGCTTCGCGCGATCATCGTACCGCACGGTCGCTCGTCGTGGCGTTAGTCGCCGTTCGCCGGATTGATCGCGCTCCGTTGCAGTGAACGTACATCTTGCATCACCTTGCTATACTGCGAAAGAACGTTCATCGCGATCACTATTTTGTGTAATCTACGGGGTTTTGTCATGCGTCACACACGAGCATTCACACGGGTCGCGGCGCTCCTGACGGCGCTGCTGATCGCGACCATGCTGCCGATACTGCACGTCGGCGCGGCGGAGTCATTCGCCGATTCAGCGTTCCGCGCCGTCTGGGAGCGCACGGATGGCCCCGTCGCCGCGAGCGCGGTGCAGCGCACATTCCTCTGGGGTCCCGCGCCGATCACGCCCGCAGTGCAGGAGAAGTACGCGCAAAGCCCGAACGGGATGCGGCTTGTGCAGTACTTCGACAAGAGCCGGATGGAGATTACGAACCCGAGTGGGCCGCAGAACGCGCCCTTCTACGTCACGAACGGTCTGCTCGTGACGGAACTGATGACGGGCAAAATCCAGACCGGCAATGACCCGTCGCAGATCGAACTGCGCGACCCGGCAAATATCAATGTCGTCGGTGATGGGGATGATCCGTCCGCCCCGACGTACCAGACGCTGGCGAAACTGCGCGACCTCCCCGCGCGGACGGTCGATGCGGCGATCCACGAGACGGTGGATCGGGGCGCGAGCATCAAGAGCGGCGGCGCGGACGGTGTGACGGTGGCGGTGCTCGTGCCGGAGACGCGCCACGCGGTCGCGTCGGTCTTCTGGGCCTTCATGAACAGTAGCGGTCGCGTCGGCGATGGCGCGGGCGGCACCACGACCGGGCCGCTCTTCCCGAACCCCTTCTACGCGACGGGCCTCCCGGTGACCGAGGCGTATTGGACGACGGTGCGCGTCGCGGGCGCGCTCCGGCAGGTGCTCATCCAGGCGTTCGAGCGGCGCGTGCTCACCTACACACCGGGCAACCCGGCGGGCTTCGAGGTCGAGGCGGGAAATGTCGGCCAGCACTACTACCAGTGGCGCTACCAGTCGCGGCAGCCGGCGCCGGTTGATCCGACGATTCCCGTTGGCCCGATCCAACCCGTCAACGTGCTTGCCGGAAAGTACAATCTCCTCCCGAGCGACCTGCCCGACCGCTTCCACTTCCAGCTCGATGGCGAGGCGTCGAACGGCCTACTCAGCAAGAACGACGCCGACCCGAATTACGGCACGTACCTGAAGCAGTGGCAGCGCCTGACCGGGTACCGGCGTGTCTTCCTCCGCAACGAGGCGAACAGTCAGGTCTCGGCGGTGCAGTCGCTGATCTCGGTCTATCGGACGCCAGAGGGCGCGCTGGCGATGCTCGCCTTCAACCGCGACCGCCAGCGTAGCGCACCGAACGTGACGATCACCGAGGTTGTGTTCGGCGCGAACTCGTACCTGATGGCGGATCGTACCAACGAGACCGTGACGCAGTACTCGCTCGTCTGGCAGCAGGGGAATGTGCTCGCGAGCGTCGATATCACCTCCCCGGTGCACGGCGGGCCAACCCCGGCGGACGCGCTGGACCTCGCGCAGAAGATGTCCCATCGCATCACCGTCGATGCCCCGTAGATCGGCAGGGGAATGAAGGCGATGCGCCCCGCCCGTCCGCTTGTGGTGGGCCTTGTCTGCTGCGTCGCCCTCGCCGCTGCATTCCGTTTCACCGTAGGTGTGCCCGCCGCGCCGGTGACGTTCGCGGCGTCCGCGTTCGGCGCGACGTGGTCCGCCACCGACGAGGCAGTCGCGTCGGGCGCGGTGGGGCGGGCGTGGCTGTGGGGCGCGGCCCCGACGAGTCCGGGGATCGCCGAGCAGTATCAGGAAGCGCCGGGCGGCACGCGGCTGGTGCAATATTTCGACAAGGCGCGAATGGAACTGACCGACCCCGTGATCGGCGCCGTGACGACCGGGTTGCTCACGCGCGAACTCGTGACGGGCCGCATTCAGGTCGGGGACGGCCCGAACGCCATCGATGCCCGCCCGCACGGCGGCACGCTGTCCCTCGCCGGGGACGCGACGAACACCGCGCCGACGTACGCCCAGTTGCGCGACCGCATCGACCGCCCACGCCCCGAAGAGACTGGGCAATTTGTCGCCGACATGCTTGAACTGCCTGCGGGCGGCACCGGAGAAACACCCCTCGTGACCCGCGCAAACGGGATGCCGCGCGCGACGGATGACCCAAACGCCAAACTCGTGCACTTCGTCCCGGAGACCGGGCAGACGATCCCGCAGGCATTCCGGGCCTTCCTCACGGCGGGTGGCCCGACGCTGGTGAACGGCGCGCTGGTCGAGAGGACGCCGCTGTACGACTGGCGCTCCGTCGTGGGCTATCCGATCATGCCCGCGTTCTGGACGACCGTGCGGGTCGGCGGCGCACCGACGCTCGTGATGGTGCAACTGTTCGAGCGGCGGGTGCTCACCTACACGCCATCGAACCCGGCGGGGTTCCAGGTGGAGATGGGAAACATCGGCCAGCACTACTTCCAGTTCCGCTACCTCGGCTCGGACGCCACGCTCCTCCCCGCGACCGCGCCCCCCGTCCCCCCGTCCTCCGCGAAGCCACCGAAGTCGACCACAGCGCCGCGCCCCACCGTCGCGCCCGTCATCACCGGCACTGGCCCGGTGCGGCTCGTCGGGCTTGTCGCCCATACCGCCGATGGCACGCCCGATCCGACGAGCGAGACGGTGACAATTCGCAACGATAGCCTCGCCACGGTCGATATCAGCCGGTGGTCACTCGTCGATCGCAGCGGAAAGAATATCTTCGTCTTCCCCGCATTCGCGCTGCTGCCCGGTGGTGCCGTCACCGTGCATTCCGGCCGGGGGACGAACAGCGGCAACGATCTCTACTGGGGCAAAACGGTCAGCATCTGGAACAACCACGGCGACACCGCCACGCTACGCGATGCATCGGGCGCGGTCGTCAGCACATTCACATTCGGCTAGCGGCGGTGTCAGCGGCCCAGACCTCGATCTCGATGAGCATGTTGGGCCAGACGAGCGCCGGGACGATCAGGAGCGTCGAGGCAGGGCGTGCGTCGCCGAGGAAGCGCGCACGGATGGCGCCGTAGGCGGGGATATCCTCGGCCCGTAGGAGGTATTGCGTGATCTTGACGAGGTGGCCCGCGTCCATCCCGGCGGACGTGAGGGCGCGCAGCACGTTCGTCCACGCCTGCTCCGCCTGCCCCTCGAACGAGTCGGGGAGCGTGCCGTCCGGGAGCATCCCCGGTGTGCCCGAGAGGGCGAACCACCGTGCCGACTCGGCGACCTCGATCCCATCGCTGTAGCGCCCGATGTGCGTCGCCACCCCGATATCATGCCGTGTGTGCATCCGTGCCTACTCCTTCGCCGCCTAACCCGATGTGCCCGCCGACGATGCGGGCGCCGTGAAGAGTGTGCGGAGTTTGCCCGGTTCGTTCGTGGTGATCCCCGCGACGCCACGGCCCGCGAGGATGCCCGCGCGGCGAACGTCATCAAGCGTCCAGACATAGACGGGAAAGCCCGCGCGACCGGCGTGCGCGATGAACCGGGGGGTCGCGGTGCGGTGCCAGACATGCAGCCCGACGCAGCCAAGCTCCCGCGCCTGGTTGATCGCGACATTCGTCCCGTGCAGCGTCAGCAGCCAGAAGGGGAGATGCGGCAGGGCAGCATGCGTCGCCGCGATGATCTCCGTATCGAAAGAACTGAGGACGATCCCCGCCGTCTCCGCGCCGATGGCCGCGTTCAGCGCGTCCGGTGGGATCGGCTCCTTGAGTTCGAGGTTGATGAGCGGCAGCGCCCCCCGCACCGTCGCGAGCATCTCCGCCAGCGTCGGCACGTCGTGCCGCGCCAGTTCCGCCGCTGTCGCGTCGCCGATACGCAACGGGAGTGCGCGCGTGCGCATGAGCGCGTCGTCGTGGCTGATCACCGGGATGCCGTCCGCGCTCATGCGGAGATCGGTCTCGACGCCGTCCGCCCCCTGTACGATTGCCAGACGAAAGGCGGCGAGTGTATTTTCGGGCGCGTCAACCGATGCGCCACGATGCGCGATGAGGAGGGGTGCGGATGTGCGCTGGACTCGTCTCATAGCGGGGAGAGTAAGCGACTTTCTGGCCGATGTAAAGATGGTAACTGACGATTTATTCTTCCTGTCAGGGTGGGACGCTGACAATGGGACGCAGTATGATGGGCCGAACGATGATCGGACAAGGGGAGGGCTGCGATGGCAATTGGAATTGGAATTGGGGCGGAACCGGGGCGATGGCCGGGTGGGGCGCGGTGTGCGGTGGTCCTGTCGTTCGATGTTGACGCGGAAACACTCTGGCTGATCGCGGACCCGGCGAACGCGAACAGGCCGGGAACCCTCTCGATGGGCCATTACGGGCCAACGGTCGGCGTGCCGCTCCTGCTCGACCTCCTCGCGCACACCGGCATCCATGCCTCATTCTTCGTGCCGGGGTGGACGGCGGAGCACTACCCCGCCATGATGCGCACGATCTTCGAGCAGGGGCATGAGATCGGCCACCACGGCTGGGTCCATGAGACGCCGACCTCCCTCACGCGCGACGAGGAGCGCGCTGTCCTCGAACGCGGCCTGCGCGCGATTGAGCAGACGGCGGGCGTCCGGCCAACGGGGTATCGCTCGCCGTCGTGGGAGTTCAGCACGAACACGCTGAGCCTGATCGCGGAGCAGGGCTTCCGCTACAGCAGCAACCTGATGGACACCTTCCTCCCATATCGGCACCCGGAGACGGACGTGATGGAATTGCCTGTGCAGTGGATTCTGGACGACGCGCCGTTCTTCCTCTTTCGCCCCAGCGGCGCGCCCTCGCGACCAATCCAGCCCGCCGCGACCGCGCTGCAAGCGTGGCAGGAGGAGTTCGCGGGCATCTATGAGTACGGCGGCCTCTGCATGTTGACGATGCACCCGCAGCTCTCCGGCAGGCCGGGCCGCGTGCGGATGCTGGAGCAATTCATCGCGTTCGCGCGCTCAATGCCGGAGCCGGTCTGGTTCGCGACGGGTGCGGAGGTCGCGGAACATTGGCGAGCGCACCATCCCGGCTGATGGCAGCATCCTTGCACGCTCACGATGCGGGAGGTGGGGTGAATTGCGTTACGCGGAAGGATGAAGTGATGGCAGTTCCGAAGGGGCTTGTGATCGGCGCCGGAGCGGTAGTTGGCGGCGCGGCGGCATTGACGGGCGCGAATGCCGCGCTGGAGGCGTCGGCCCCACCCCTCTGGCCGACGCTGCCCGGTGACGCGAAGCGCTACTCGTGGCGTGATGGCGAGATCAGTTACGCCGTCCGTGGCACGGGGACGCCGATTCTGCTGCTCCACGGCATCTATGCCTCCGCGTGTGGCTACGAGATGCGGCGATTGTTCGAGCCGCTGGCCGAGGGGTACCGCGTGTATTGCCCGGACTTGCTCGGCTTCGGATTGTCGGATCGCCCGGCGATGGATTACACGCCCGCAGTCTACATGCAGCTGATCCGCGACTTCGTGCAGGACGTGATCGGTCGGTCGTGCGTCGTCGTGGCGAGCAGCCTGACGGCGGCATACGTCATCCAACTGGCGTTCGATCACCCCGGTCTCTTTCGCCGTCTCATCCTCTCCGCGCCGACCGGCCTGGAGCAGTTGGCGGATCGCACGGCGAGCACGGCGAAGCGCGCGGGCTACGCGCTGCTCAAGTCCCCCATCGCCGGGCAGACGATCTTTAACGCGCTCGTCTCGAAGCCGAGTTTGCGCTACTACCTGAAGAAGCAGAGTTACTACGATCCGCAGTGTGTGACCGATGACATGGTCGATTACTACCATGCCGCAGGTCACCAGAGGAATGCGCGCTATGCCCCGGCGGCGTTCGTCGCGCAGCAACTGAACTGGCCGGTTCGGCACCCATTCGCGAACCTGACGCAGCCCGTGCTCATCGTCTGGGGCGCGAACGCCGCCATTGCGCCGGTGAAGAACGCGCAAACATTCCAGCACGCGAACCGCCACGCCCGCCTCGAAGTCTTCGACCGTTGCGGCGCGGTGCCGCACGACGAGCAGGCGGACACATTCGTCGCCCTCACGCGCGAGTGGCTGCAACTGCCCGATGAGGAGGCGCGCTGGTGCGAGCCAATCTCGGAGCGGCGACCCTAACCCCCGGCCCCTTCCCCCCGTGGGGAAGGGGAACAAGCACTGTCTACTCAGTCCTCATGCCGCCCAGAGGGCACCCGCAGTCCTTGATTACGCGAGGGCGGGGGAGGCGAGTTTGATGTAACGCTCGACGCTCATCTTGTTGCGCGAATCCTCCGCGAGGCCGAGGAGCGTGATCAGTTTCGGCGCGTCGTTCCCCTCGCGGGCGCGCTCGACGGCCCAGGTGTCGCGCAGCGACTGCGGCGTCACCTTCTTGTTGATCTCGGCGGTCGCAGCGATCCGCTCGACGATCTTGTTAATCGACTGCGGCGGCAGAGGAATGAGGCGATCGGTCGGTTCGTACGCCGCGACGTACGCGGTGAAAATGTCCGCGAACGCTTCGTCGGCGGCGAGCTTACGCTCCTTGTTCTGGTAGCGCGCCGCCTCGTAATAGATGTACACCACGGGCTGCGCGGGGGCGGAGAGGTCGATGTGTTCGGGCCGGATCGTCAGCAATTCGCCGCGCGTCAGTCCGAGGTGCAGGAGCAGGTGCGCGATCAGCGCGGATCGCTCGTTCTCGTCCGACGCGGCGGCGAGGAACCGCTCCTGCTCGTCTGCGAAGAGCGGCTGCGGCGTCTTCAGCGGGATGTGTTCCGGGTAGAAACCGGCGGCGGGGTTCTCCTTGTCGGTCACGAGATGGCACTGCACGATCAGGAACTTGAAGAACGTGTTGAGCGAGGTGAGCCGCCGCTTGCGCGTGCTGCGCGTGCTGCTGTCCCCGAGGAAGGCGGCGATGTCCCGCGCGGAGATTTGTGGGATCGGTTTCGGGCCGATTCGCTCCTCGAAGAGCGCGAGGTCGTACGAGTACGACTCGATGGTGTTCTTCGGGTGCCCGGACTGTTCGAGGAAGCGGCGAAACCAGTACCGCGCGAGTGGGAGCGTCGCATTGGGCGTCAGGTCCCGCATGAGCGCGACCCCCGGCGTCAGTTTCCCATTGGTGTCCACGGTGAAGAGGGCTTGCTGCTCCGGTTGCGGCGTATTCGGAATGTCCGCGACGGACTGCCGACCGCGAAAATCCGTGCTCGGTGTCTGCTTCGGGGTACTGCTCATTGCGTCACCTCCCGCTCATTTTGCTTTCGTGCTGTCCGTACACGCGAACGCATGTCCGCATCTTAGCATATCCCACAACATTCTGTAAAGTTGTTCGTCGTTCGCGGGAATGCGTGCGGTGCTCGTGCTCAGCGTTGTGGGAAGCGCTGTGGCAACGTTCGCGGATTCACTCTCTCTCGGCTGCTTCAGGTGCGGGAGGCCGGTTCGTTCGCGCGCATCGGGGCGCGATCCGTCGTCTCGATGAGCACGGGGAGGTGGGGAATGAGGCGGTGAACGGGGCGCGGGAGGAGCACCGTGACCGTCGTGCCGACATCGACGAAACTGGCGATGCCGACCCGGCCACCGTGCGCCTCCGCGATCTGCCGCACGAGACTAAGGCCAAGGCCCGCGCCGTGATGGCTGCTCTCGGCGCCCGACGCGCCCCGGTAGAAGCGCTCGAACAGGTGCTCAAGTTCCGCCGGTTCGATGCCCGGCCCCTCGTCGCGCACGCGCACCGCCAGCCACTCGCGCTCGTGCCGCACGGTGATCGCGATGGGTGTCCCCGGCGGCGTGTACCGGCACGCATTTTCGACAAGGTTCGCGAGGAGCCGTTCCAGCAGGCGCGCGTCCCCGTCGATCGCCGCGTTGCCGTCGAAATCGGTCGTGATTGGATGACTGGGGAAGGCCGCGCCGGCATCCTCCGCGATGGCGAGCGCGAGTGCGCTGACATCGACGGTGGCGCGCAGCAACGGCTGTCGGCCCGCGTCGATCCGGGCGAGGGTGAGCAGGTCATTCACCATTGTGCTCGTCTCGGCGACCGATGCGCCGATCTCTTCGAGGGCGGCGCGGTATTCCTTCGCCGTCCGCTCCCGCATGAGCGCGAGTTCGGTGGTGGCCTGAATGACGCTGAGCGGGGTGCGCAGTTCGTGCGCCGCATTCGCGACGAATGCCTGCTGCTGCGCCAGCGACCGCCGCACCGGCACCATCACCTGCCGCACGAGGAAGAGTCCGCCAACGACCGCGACGAGCACGACGCCCGCGCCAATCAGCGCCATGATGAGGCGCAGCTTGTTCAGCAGCGCGTGGAGGGCCGCATCCGGTCGCCCCGTCTGCACGATGACGGCGATGTGTGCGCTGTCGTCGTCCCCGATCCAGACGGGTTGCGTGAGGACGCGCGTACTGGCCCCCGGTGAGGAGAGCGTGCGGATGTCACCGCTGCCGTCCTGCGCGACGCGGAGCGGCAGCAGCGCAGGGAGGTTTGCCACCCGCTCCGGACTAGGCGCGAAGAGCTGCGTGCCGTCGGGGTTGAAGAGAT
>JBBSII010000002.1:0-24601 GCA_038232175.1 Thermomicrobiales bacterium | reverse complement strand
AGCGTTCGCAGAATGGCGGCGGCATAGACCCGGATATCGCGCAGCAGGTTGTCACGATCGGCGATCGCCAGCGTGTCGTCCTCGGTGTGCCAGGCGATGTTGGCGCCACATCCGCCGACCGGGTAGTAGTTCTTCTCTTTTATGAGGTCCGCAGGCATCGTGGACGAGAGCATGAAGTAGATCGGGATGCCGATGTTGTTGAACGAGCAGTCACCGGCACGGAGCGGCCGCAATCCGGTCGCGTCCTGGCCTGTGACATCCTTGATCGCCGCCTTCGCGAGTTCCTCGGCCTCCGCCACCCACATCACATTCTCGTAGACCGTCGCCCAGCGGCAGCCGGGGGAATCGATATTGATATGGCTGACGCAGTATTCCATGAGATCGAGGGCGAAGGTGTCGGCGTACCAGGTCGAGCCTGCGTAGCGGCCATGCGAGTGGCCGCTCCACCACGCGATGCGCACCGATCGCGCGAGGTCGCCCCGATGGCTCTGGAAAACCCGCGCGAGTTCCAGCAGCGTCGCGTCGCCCGTCGCGTTGTCGCCGGTGCCGACATGCCAGGAATCGAGATGGCCGTGGACGAGCACGAACTCTTCCGGGGCCACGCTTCCCCGGATTTCCGCCACGATGACGGGAATCTCGCGCCAGCCGACCTCAACCTGATTAGAGAACGCGACCGTCACCGGCCCTGCGGCAACCCGCGCGATCAGGTCGTCGCCGTCGCCCCGGTTGATCGTCAGGATCGGCACTGGCGGCGTGCGATGCAACGAATCGAGGTCCGGCGAGCCCCAACTTGTCGTCGTGATGCCCTCGTGGATATTTTGGCCCGGATTGATGAAGATCGCACCGACGGCCCCGGACTTCTCCAGATCGAAGCCCCGCGCCGCCATCCCGAGGCCTTCCGTCATCACGATCTTGCCCCGGAGGTCGTGTCCCCCCGACGCGGCACGGCGGTCGCCGAAGAGATCGGTGATGCCGGCCGCCTGATGGCCGGGGATGTAGACCAGTTCGCCGGTCACCTCCCGGCCATCGGTGGCGGGGGAGAATGACGGCGTCTTGACGCGGTACGCCCGGCCCCCGGCGCCGGTCGTCCGTAGCGTCGCCTCGCCCGGGAGGCTGATCAGACAGGTCGGGTGGTGGACGGTATGCGGCACGCCGAACTCGGTGAGATGATCCGTGATGAACCGCGCCGCCTCGGCTTCCTCCGCCGACCCCGAGAGCCGCGTCAGTCGGCTGAATCGCTCGACGAGCGCCCACGGGAGATCAATGCTAACGTCCGCGAGCATCCGCCGTTCGAGGTCTGTGTCCTTCCAGGAGCCTACCGTGACCATGTCTGTCCTCCTTGTGTTGCTCCGCCGCTTCGTAGCCGTGCCCGCGATTCACAGGCCGTGGCGCTTGAGAAAATCGTGCACGCGAGCGTTCCATGCGACTGGTTCCTCGCGCGCCGCGCCGTGATAGGCGTCCGGCAGGATCGCGAACTCGCTGCCGGGAATCTGCCGGTGCCACTCATGCGACAGCTCGATCGTCTTCTGCGGCTCGTGGCCGCCGACGATGACAAGCGTTGGGACGTTCAGCCGCTGCAACTCCGGGTAGCGCGGGCGGATATCCCAGTTGCCGAGCGAGCGCAGCATCTTCGTCGTCGCCTCCGGCCCGCCCCCCGGCCCGGCGGTGAGCGTCTGAGAGAAGATGCCTGCGGGCGTATCGCGGAACGCGGGGTTCGAGGTCGGTGGCCCCGCCTCCTCCCAGGCATAGGAGCGCGGCTGCATCACCACCGGCCGCTCGCCGCGCTCGACGGCGGCGACCTGCTCCTCGATCCACTCCGCCCCAATTGGCCAGAGCCAGGGGGTGGTGTGCCCGACGACGAGAGCGACTGCCCGCTCGGGGTAATCAAGCCCGAACTGGCAGGCGATCACGCCGCCGAGCGAGGCGCCGCCAACGATGGCTCGCTCAATGCCGAGCGCGTCGAGGAGGTTCCTGCAGTCCCGCGCGAAGTCGGCAATTGCCCAGACCCCCGGCGGGCTGGCGGATCGCCCGGTGCCGCGTCGGTCCAGGGTGATAACCCGGTAGAACTGCGAGAAATAGGATGCCTGATACGGCATCCAGGCGATGTGATGGTGCGCCTGCAAGACGAGCGGCGTGCCCTCACCAACCGATTCGTAGAAGAGTTCGATCTCCCCCGCGTTGACTCTCGGCATACGCTCCCTCCCCCGTTCATCAGCGACACGGCGCGCGCCGCAATGCGCGCCGCGCAATCAATCGGCCGGTTGGTCTTTCTCCGCCGCGCTGCCCGCCGCGTTGCCCGCCGCGTGCTGTTTGATCTCGGCGAGCGCTTCCTGATACCGCTCCAGGATCGCGAGATCCTCCGGTACACACCCATCTTTGCCCAGATCAACCGCGACACCGACCGAGTAGGCACGCTTCACGACTTCGAGGACGTACGATGTCTCGGTCCCTTGCAGGCCATCAATCCGGCCCAGTGTATCCGTGAGGAAATGGCGCAACTCATCATTGTTCGCGAAGAGGGCCTCAATGACGACATCGTACGTCCCGGCTGTCACACCGATGTAGCGGATCTGCGGCAGGGGACTGAGGATCGCGACCACGTCCGTAATCTTCCCTGGTTGCAGGCGCAGCCCGACGATGGCGTGGGTGTCATACCCGATCTTGTAGGGGTCCGGTACCGCGACAATCTGTATCACTCGTTCGTCCAGCAGCCGTTTCATTCGTCGGCGCACGGTCGCCTCCGGGATGCCGAGGCGACGGGCGAGGTCGGTATGTTGCGAACGACCATCGGCCTGTAGCAACCCGATTAAGCAGCGATCAGTTACATCGAGATTCGTCATTCTTGTCCCTCAAATCGCCGGATTTCGTCATATTGTATGATGAATCGCGAAGAATCGGTTGTCAAGCCCTTGACAAACGCCGATTCGCGCTGCTAGACTCCGACACACCGAGTGTGCGCTGAGTCGCATGTTTGCGGAGAAAGCGATGTCTTTCCCGTCGCGACCGGTGATTGCTGAGCGCCTGCGCATCTTCGAATGGTAAGCGACCTTCTATCGTACCGGTTCCCGTGCGCGCCAAAATTGGGACAGACGGCATTCGCGTTTTCGATGGATCGAGGAGGATTGTCCCATGGAGTCTGATCGCACGTTTGCCGAAGCACAGCTTCTTTCCGCGCAGTTGCTCTATGGGCGGATCTCCCGGCGCGCATTCCTCAGGCACGCGGCGGCAGTCGGGCTTTCCGCCTCGATGGTCGCCACCATCCTAGACGCATGCGGCGGCGATCCAGCGCCGACCGCGACGAATTCCGCGCCGCAACCGACTGCGACGCTCCCCGCGACCGCGCGGCCCGTGAGCGCCGGGCAGCCAACTGCGGCGGCGGGTGCGTCCTCCGTCGCGGCAACCGCGCCGACTGCGGCAGCGGCAGTCGGCACACCCGTCATGGGCGGCAAACTCGTGGTCGGTGATGCAACCGAGCCGACCGGCCTCGATCCCGGCGGCCTCTCCGGGGTGGACGCGCACACGCTGGAAATGCACATGTTCGATTCGCTCCTGGCGATGGACACGGACTTCAAGATTTATCCGTGGCTCGCCACAGCGTGGAAACTGGCGGACGATCAAAAGAGTTACGTCTTCACGCTGCGCAAAGACGTCAAATTCCACGACGGGACGCCCTTCAATGCCGCAGCGGTCAAGTTCTCCTTCGACCGCATCGTTGACCCGGCGACCAAATCCTCGTCGGCGATCGCGATCCTCGGCACGCAGTACGACGGCACGGATGTGGTGGACGACTCCACCGTGATGGTTAAGTTCAAGCAGCCGTTCGCGCCCTTTCTCGGCGGCGTGACGACGGCGTTCATGGGCATCGTCTCACCGACAGCGGTGAAGAAGTACGGCGCGGATTTCCAACTCAACCCGGTTGGCACGGGCCCGTTCATGTTTAAGGAGTGGGTCCAGAAACAACAGTGCACGATGGTCCGCAACCCGGATTACAAGTGGGCGCCGGGGATCTTCAAGAACAAAGGCCCCGCCTACCTCGACCAGATTATCTGGCGCTTCGTGCCGGAGAGCGGGCCGCGGCAGGCGCTCCTCGATACGGGTGACGCGCAGATCATCACCGGTGTGCCGACGCAGAACGTCGCGAAGATCAAGGGCAACGCCGCGCAGCAGATGCTCCTCGCGCCGCGCACCGGCGGGCCGAAGTGGATTGATTTCAATACGGCCAAGCCACCGTTCGATGTGTTGGAAGTCCGGCAGGCGCTCAACTACGGTCTCAACCGGCCCGAACTCGTCAAGACGCTCTTCCAGGACGTCTTTCCCACCGCAGGCGCGCCCCTCAGCCCGCCCACCTTCGGCTATGACAAGACGGTCGAGGGGCAGTACCCGTACGATCCGGCGAAAGCCGCCCAATTGCTGGATAAAGCGGGTTGGGCGATGGGGAGCGGCGGTGTGCGCGAGAAGGGTGGCCAGCAGTTCAAGATCGCCTGTTTAATCGGGACCTCCGAGGAGGACAGTGCGATTGCCCAGCTTATCCAGGCGCAGTGGAAGCCGCTCGGTATCCTGATCGACATCAACGTGATCGCTGGCACCGCGCTCAAGGCAGCCGAGCTGCAGGGGCAGGCCAATATCGACTTCAAGATCGCCGTCTATCAGGACCCGGACATCCTCGGCATCTACCTCCACTCGCGCAGCATTGGCGGCTTCAACTTCACCTTCTACAAGGACCCGGAACTGGACGGGCTTTTGGATCAGGGCACTGCGGCCCTCGACCCGGAGAAGCGCAAGCTGATCTACGCGCAGGCGCAGCATTTCATCATGGACAAGGCGCTCATCATCCCAATCTACTACCTCGCCAACGTCTGGGCCGCGAGCGCCAAAGTGCAGGGGGTTTTCCACGATACTGCGGGATATTATTGGCTGTATGACGCCTACCTGAAGAGTTAGCAATGGGGATGTACCTCCGGGGTCGGCTGCTGCGGACGATCCCCGTCGTGCTGGGCGTTTCGACGCTCGTCTTCTTCATGATCCACCTGCTGCCGGGCGATCCCGCCGAGGAAATCGCGAGCCGGAGCCCCGGCATGACACCGGAAACGGTCCAGAAAATCCGCGTTCAACTCGGCCTCGATCAGCCACTGTACACGCAGTATCTCCAGTTCCTCTCGCGCGAATTGCACGGCAACCTCGGTCGGTCGATTTTTACGAACCAGCCCGTTGCAACGATGATCCGCGATCAGGTGGGGAGCACATTGCAGTTGACGTTCGTCGGCATTTTCATCGCCATCCTGATCGGCGTGACGCTCGGCATCGTCGCGGCCGTGCGGCATAACACCTGGCTCGACACGGCGAGTATGTCCGTCGCGCTGCTCGGCGTCTCGATGCCGAGTTTCTGGCTTGGCCTGCTGCTGATCCTCCTGTTCGCCGTCAAACTGCACTGGGTTCCGGTGATCGGCGGCACGGGGATTCGGGGGATCATCCTGCCGGCCTTCACGCTCGGCTTCGGGGCGTCGGCGATCATCGCGCGGCTTGTGCGGTCGAGCATGCTCGACGTGCTGCGCCAGGAATACATGATGGTGGCGAAGGCAAAGGGGCTTGCCACCCCCGTGGTGATCCTCCGCCACGGCCTCAGGAACGCGCTGATCCCCGTCGTAACGATCATCGGCTTGCAGTTCGGCACGTTGCTCGGTGGCGCGGTGGTCATCGAGACGGTCTTCGCGCGGCGCGGGATCGGCCGGATGGCGATCGACGCCGTCCTTTCGAAGGATTTCCCGGTCATCCAGGGCACCGTGCTCTTCGCCGCGCTCGTGTATGTGACGGTTAATCTGACGGTGGACCTGCTTTATTCGGTGCTGGACCCGCGAATCCGATATGACTGAACGGGCGGCGGCCGTCAGGAGAGAAAGGGAGCGCAGGGAGAGCGATGTCCGCGATTGAGAGGAACAGAGCCGCCGAGGCCACGGCAATACTGTCAACGCGCGTGCGGTCGGCCGGTCTGTGGCGCGATGCCTTCCGTCGGCTGATCCGCAACCGGGGCGCGCTCGCCGGTCTCATGATCCTCGCGCTGCTCGCACTGATGGCGCTCGTCGCGCCGCTCATCGCGCCCTATGACCCGAATGCGATCGCACCGATCGCCAACCTCAAGGGGCCGTCCGGGGCGCACCTCTTCGGTACGGACCAGTTCGGGCGCGATATCCTCTCGCGGATCATCGTCGGCGCCCGCCTGTCGTTCGAGGTCGGCTTTATCGCGGTGAGCCTTGCGATGGTCTGCGGCATCGCACTCGGCTTGGTCGCGGGCTATTTCGGCCACACGGTGGACGCAGTGATCACCATTCTCATCGACATCATGCTCGCTTTCCCCGGCATCCTGCTCGCACTGGCGATCATCGCGATCCTCGGCCCAAGCCTCTACAACCTGATGATCGCGGTCGGCATCGCGGGGATCCCCGCGTACACCCGGCTCGTTCGCGGGACGACGCTCGCGGCGAAGCAGCAGGCCTACGTGGAGGCGGCACGTGTCTGCGGCGCGCAGGACGCCGCGATCATGTGCCGCCACATCCTCCCCAATATCCTCTCGCCCGTCATCGTCCTGGCGACGCTGGGCATCGGCAGCGCGATCCTCATCGGCGCATCACTCTCGTTCCTCGGCCTCGGCGCCAAGCCGCCGACGCCCGAGTGGGGGGCGATGCTGAGCGCCGGGCGGAACTACCTCTCCATTGCCTGGTGGATCACGCTCTTCCCCGGCCTCGCGATCATGGTGACCGTGCTCTCGATCAATATGGTCGGTGACGGCCTGCGGGATGCGCTCGATCCCCGGCTGAAACGCTGACGGATCGCCCGTTCGTCCGTCACAGGAGGGAGAAATAGATGCAGGATATCCTCGAGTACATCAACACGCAGCGGGACCGGTACATCGGGATGATCCAGCGAGCGTGCCAGCAGCCGAGCATCTCCACGCAGGAGATTGGCATCCCGGAGATGGCGGAACTCTGCCGCACGATGCTCGCGGCTGTCGGCGCGACGGCGCAAATCATCCCGATCGAGGGCGGCAACCCGGTCGTGTTCGGCCAGATTGACGGGCCGCCGGGGCGCGTCCTCAATCTCTACAACCACTACGACGTCCAGCCGCCCGAGCCGCTCGATCTGTGGGAGTCCGCGCCGTTCGCCGCCGAGGTGCGGGATGGTCGAATCTGGGCGCGCGGCGTCGGCGATAACAAGGGCCATCTCGTCGCGCGGATCTGTGCCGTCGATGCCTGGCGGCACGTACGCGGCGATCTGCCGCTGACGATCCGCTTCATTCAGGAAGGCGAAGAAGAAATCGGTAGCCCCAACCTCGAGCGGTTCGTCCGTGAGCACCGCGCGCTCATCACGCCGGCGGACGGCTGCATCTGGGAGGGCGGCGGCAGGGATTTTAATGGGCGGATCCGGCTCTCCTGCGGCCTGAAGGGCATCTGCTACGTCGAACTCTCCGCCCGTGGCGCGAATACGGATATGCATTCGAGTCGCGCGACGATCGTGCCGAATCCGGTCTGGCGGATGGTTTGGGCCCTCGCCACACTCAAAGGGGCGGACGAGCGGATCACGATCGCAGGGTTCAACGACAATGTGCGAGCGCCGACGGATGACGAATTGCGGCTCCTTGAAGCGCTCCCGTTCGATGAACAGGACTTCCTCACCACTTTCGGGCTTAATGATGTCCTGCTCGGCTTGCGGGGCCAGGCGCTGAAGGTCACGGACATGTTCGAGCCGACTTGCACGATCTGCGGCATCGCGGGCGGCTATACCGGGCCGGGACTGAAGACCGTCCTGCCCAACACCGTCAGCGCGAAGGTAGACATGCGCCTCGTGCCGGATCAGGACCCGCACGAGATCTTCCGGCTGCTGCGCGCGCACCTGGACGCACACGGTTTCCACGACATCGACGCCCGGCTCCTCGCGGCCGAGCACCCGGCCAGGACCGCGCTCGAAGCGCCGCTCGTGCGGGCCGTGCAGGCGGTGGTGCGCACGATTTCCGGTCAGGATCCGGTCACGGTGCCGATTACTCCGGGGAGTGGCCCGATGTATCCCCTCTGTCAGGCGCTTGGCATCCCCGCGGTTTCCGGTCCCGGCGGCGGCAACCCGGATTCCCGCATTCACGCGCCGAACGAGAACATGTTTGTCGAGGACTACGTCAACGCCATTAAGGGGATGGCGCTGCTCTTCGCGGAGTTCGCCACAACCGCACACATCGCGACAGACGCAGGGAAAGGGGCATCGGTATGACAATCGCGATCAAGAGTTCGCTGCTCATCGACGGGACGGGGGCAGAGCCGGTCCATAACGCGGTGATCCTCGTCGAGGATGGCCGCATCACGGCGGTCGGGCGGGAGGCGGACCTCGGCATCCCGGACGATGCGGAGATTGTTGACCTCGGTGATGAGACGATTCTCCCCGGCCTCGTGGACCCCCACACCCACATCACGATCAACCCAGGCACGCGTGGTCTCCTCGGGCAATTGGAGGGGCTGGCGGAGTCGGACGCACTCCAGGGGGCGCGAGCGGCGCACAACCTCCGGCTCGATTTTAAGTCCGGCATCACGACACAGCGCGCGATCGCGGAGGTGAACTGGAATGATATCGCCCTCCGGCGGGCGATCGACGCGGGCTGGGTTCCCGGCCCCCGGCTCCTCTGCACCACACGGGGCATCACCTCCTCGAATGGTCACGGCGCGCCGGGCTGGATGTTCGACGGCCCGGAGGATATCCGCAAAGCGGTCCGCGAGAACCTGCAACACGGGGCGGACTTCATCAAGATTCTCGTCCTTGACCGCACGCCGACGAGCGCGAGTTACTCGGCGGAAGAGATCCAAGCCGCCGTTGATGAGGCTCACCGGGCGGGCAAACTGATCACCGCCCACGCCAGCGCCCGGCCCGACACGTCGCTCCGCCTCTGTCTGGCGGCGGGCTGCGACTCCATTGAGCACGCGATCCCGCAGACCGACGAACAGATTGACCTGTATCTGCAATCGGGCGCGGCCTTCGTTCGCACCTTCACCATCGGTTTCCAGACCCAGACCGATTGGGATTGGTTCGCGGGCAAAGGGATCGAGGAGCGCGTCGGAGTGATGCGGCGGATCGTCAGGGAGACGGTCGAGAACCCGCCCGATTCGAGCGGCTTCGCCGACTACTACCGGACGGGCATGTCCCTACGTGACCGCGTGCTCCAGACGTACGAGCGGGTCGTGCCCTCCTTCCAGAAGGCGGTCAAGGCGGGCGTGCGCTGGACGGTCGGGATGGACAGCATGCACGGGCTGATCGGCCACGAGATTGGCACGCTGGTGGAGTGGGGCCTCTCGCCGATGCAGGCGGTGATGGCATCAACCAAACAGGCCGCTGAGGTCTGCGGCGTGGAGAAAGAATGTGGCACGCTCGAGGCGGGCAAGTACGCGGACATTATTTCTGTTGACGGCAACCCGCTGGAAGACATCTGGGCCATCGCGCGCCCTCGCTTCCTCATGAAGGGCGGCCAGCGCTACGATCACATCTCGGTCTTCTGAGATACAAGGGGGAATCAACGATGCGCATCGCTTATGTCGGCCCGAAGCATCGCGAGGTGGCATTGCAGGCATTCGTCGGGCTGGGGACGACGGTCGAGGCGCGCCCGGCGGCGCACGGGCCGACGAGTATCGAGTCCTTATGGGAGGAGTACCTCTCCGTCCCTGGCTTCATGGAGAAAGCGGTGGAACTCGAGCGCGAGGGCTTCGATGCCATCGTGCACGGCTGCTTCGCCGACCCCGGCGTGGACGCGGCACGGGAACTGGTTTCGATCCCGGTCCTCGGCTCGGGCGCAACGTCCATGCTGGTCGCCGCTAATCTCGGCCATCGCTTCAGCATCGTCACCGTGCTCGAGAACGTCATCCGGCCGCTGGAGAATCTCGCCACGCTGACGGGCGTCGCGCCGAAACTGGCCTCCGTCCGGCAGATCGGCATTCCCGTGCTTGAGTTGAACAACGACCCGGAGGCGACCTTCGCGCGTCTCGTCAACGTCAGCCTCCGGGTCCTGGAGGATGATCGCGCCGATGTGATCGTGCTCGGATGCGGCACGCTCTCATTCCGGGCGGCGGAGTTACAGGAGGCGATCGGCGTCCCCGTCCTGAACCCGTTGCAGGTGACGCTTCGGATGGCCGAACTGCTCGTCTCTTGCGGCCTGAGCCACAGTAAACGTTCATATCCCGTGCCCCCGAAACTCCTGGCGCAAGCGGCAGGGTAGTCGACCACGTACACCGTACAAGGAGGACCATCATGGCGGAGACGCGCGCGCTGACCGCACGGCGGCTAATTGACGGGACAGGGAGCGCACCGGTGACCGACGCAGTCGTCATCGTGGAGGGCGACCGGATCGCGGCGGTCGGACCGCGCGCGAGCACGCCGATTCCAGACGACGCCACGGTGATTGACCTGGGTGATCGGACGCTGCTCCCCGGTTTCATCGACGCCCACACGCACATCACCATCAATCCCGGCCTGACGGGGATCATCGGCCAGCTCGAGGGGCTGAATGAGCCGAGCGCCCGACAGGTGCTACGGGGGGCGCGCAATCTCCGCCTCGATCTGGCGTCCGGCGTGACGACGATGCGCATCGTCGGCGAGGTCCCGTACAACGACGCCATCATCCGCGACGCGATCGCGGACGGCTACATCGTCGGCCCGCGACTGCTAATCAGCGGCCGGGCGATCACCTCATCCAACGGGCACGGGTCGCGCGTTGGGGCCTGGATCGTCGATGGCGCGGATGATATGCGGCGCGTCGTCCGCGAGCAACTACGGATGGGGTGCGACTTCACGAAATTGATCGTCACCGGCAGGCAGTATGTGCGGAACGCGAAAGAGTACCTTGGGTTCACGGAGGCGGAGATCGCGGCGGCAATCGACGAAACGCATCGCGTCGGGAGGAAGATCGGCGCCCACCTGCGCGCCGATCTCGATACCGGCCTGCGCCTCTGCCTGCAACTCGGCCTCGACCTGACCGATCACGTCTTCCCGACCGATGACGAGGCGATTGATCTCTATCTGACGAGCGGCGCGATCGCCGTCCCTACGTACACGATTGGCCTCCAAACCTCGGTGGACTGGGATATTCTCCGGGGGAAGTCCATCGCCGCGCGCCTCGACCATATCCGGATGCTCGACGAACAGCGGCTCGCGCTGCGCGAGTTCGACGACCAGGCAGTCGCGGCGCGGGTCACCTGGTTGCGCGAGCGGGCCGCCGAGGACTTCCGGCGGTCCGCAGCCGCAGGGGTGCCGTACAGTCTCGGTACCGATTCGATGCACGGGCTTTTCGCATACGAGATGGAGATACTCACACGGTGGGGCATACCGGCGATGGACGCGATTGTGGCCGGGACACTCGGGGGGGCGCGGGCGCTCGGCATCGCGGACGAGACCGGCTCCCTGGCGGCAGGGAAAGCGGCGGATGTTGTCGCGGTCAGCGGTGACCCGTTGGCCGACATCACCGCCCTCGGAAACATCGAATTCGTGATGCGTCAAGGCATTAATGTCGCGCCATCGAGTCTACTGGATTGATCAGTCACGCCGATCGCATCACGCACACCGGTTGAACGAGGATACCCTCCCCTGCCTCGCCACGCGGGCGGGGCAGGGGAGGGTATCGGGTATTATCTCCCACTTTACAGCATCATCAGACGATCATGAATCACTCCTTCACGGCGAATTGCGGAGTAGCCTATCGCACAAGGGTCTCAGCGACCGCCAGTAGGCGGGTCGGCACATCGCACCGGATGCCGATAGGATGCTCTGATGTGTTGCTCGTTGCCATATCCTCATGCTGCATGCTTCCGGTGGAGCGGCAGCTCGGTATACGCTGCTGATTCTCCGACCGCAATGCAACCGACCCACTAGTCCGATCGGTGAATATGCCCGTGTGATCCGTGTGACGCTGCGGTGTCCCGGATTTGGTTCACTGAGGCTCTTCCTCGCAGCGGTTGGGGTGCGCTGTTGCATATGCGAGACAGGCGTCATGCCAGAATACAACGAGGAAGTCCGGGGGATCGGGCATGAGTGTACCCGCATACATCACGCTGACGACGGACCGGGCGCAGGTAGAAGTGGGCGGGCAGGCCACGCTGACTGCGTTCATCACCAATACCGGGGCGCAGGTTGCGGAGTTTTCGCTCCGGCCGCGCGGCATCGAACCGGCGTGGCTGACGCTGCGGCCGCCGACCGTCACCGCCGCACCCGGCGAGCAAGTCACCGCCTCCGTCGTCGTCAATGTCCCCGCAGACGCGGTTTTCGCCGATCTCACGGTGTCGATTCTCCTCATCGCCCGCGCGACCGGGTCTCCGGTCGGCGAGGCGAGCGTCCCGCTCCGCGTGCTCGGTAGTGCGCCGCCCACCGCGACGGCAACGCACGCGGCGCCCGTCGCGGCATCCCACGGCCGTCTGCCGTGGGTGCTCGGCATCGCCGTCGTCGGCGTCCTCCTGCTCGGCACGCTCGGCTTCTTCCTGCTGCGCGGGCGGGGTGGGAACGACGACCTTCCCGGCCAGACCGGCCCTGTCGGGGATGCCTGCGCCGGTCTGGCCGGGAAGGTCGTCAGCCTGTTCAGCGACGACACGATGACCGCGATCCGCCTGAGCAACCCGGACCTCAGCGACATGCAGATCCTCCGCACGGAGCGCGCCGATGTCATGCCCGGCCTGTACGCGCCGCTGCTCGCGCTCTCGGGGGACAATTCCCGACTCGCGTACGTGACCGCCGCCAACGAGGCGATGGACGACGCGCACCTCTGGTCCATCGATGTCGCGAACCCCGGCCAGCGGACGCAACTCGCGGCCATCCCGCGCGGCTTCTGGCCCGTCAGGCCCGCGTGGTCCCCGGATAACCGGCAACTCGCCTTCCTCCAACTCGATCCGCAGAAGGCGGCGCAGAACCAGACGCAACTCCAACTCTGGATCGCGGAGATCGGCGGCCAGGCGCACAAGATCGACGTCCCGCCCAATCTGTTGCAGCCCGAGGATTTCGCCCGCAACCCCACACTCCCGCTCTGCTGGGCGGCGGACAACAAGACGGTCATCTTCCAGAACGCCGTCCGCACCGTCGAGACGGGCGATCAGGGCAGGCGCGGCCCGACCGCCGTGTCGACTGCGGCGCGCAGGCCGGGCGAGCTGGGGACTGCCGGAAGCGGTTCCGTGACGAGCGCGACCGGCACCATCCCCGGCGCCATCCGGCAAACGGAGATTGATGTCACGAGTGGGACAACCCGCAGCCCGCTCCGTCCCGCGCAGCCGTTCCCGCCCGTGCCCGTCGATGCCCCCCCACCGCCGCAGCCGAGCGGTACGACCTGCTCGATGCCCGCCTTTAGCCAGAATGACCCGAGTTGGCGCAACGTCATCATGCAGGCGGCGGGCGACAGCATCGGCAACTTCGGCTGCGCCGTGACCTCGACCGCGATGGTCCTCAACTACTACGGCGCGGACATCAACCCGCCGCGACTCAACCAGTGTCTTGGCCAGGGTGCGGACCTCCTGTACTGGACACAGGCCGTCCCCTGCGCGAAGGGCGCGGTGACGGGGTATAACGGGTTCGATTTCTCCTGGCAGAACCTCGATCAAGTACTCAGCAAGGGGAAACCCGCTATTGTCGGCATGATCCGGGGGCAGACGGGGATGCATTTCGTCGTCGTCACGGCAGGGAGCGGCGGATCGGCATCGAACTATGCCGTCACCGATCCGTGGGATGGAACGACGAACAAGTCCCTCCAGACCTTCATCGGCAGTGGCTACAATATGCGCTGGATCCGGACGTACGACGGGAAGGACAGCGGGTGCACCCGCATCACCGGCTCCCTCACGCCCGCAGAGAATGACCGCGGTATCTCCAGTACCGATGGCGGCCGCCCGCTCGCGCCGTCGCAACTGATGCGCTTCTTCACCAAGGCTGCCGAGCGGACGGGTGTGCCGCGCGAGATCCTCCTCGCCATCGGCCGTATCGAGTCGAATTTCACGCCCCGCGCCCAAGGGCCGCTGATCGAACGGTTCGCCGGGACGGAGGATGCGCACGCCCTCGGCATGATGCAGTTCCTGCCAAGCACCTATCGCGGTCTCGTCCCGGATGTGGACGGCGCGACGGGAAGGAGCATGGGCAAGGACGGCATCTATGATCCCGAGTCCGCCATCTACGCATCGGGCTTCTACCTGCGCAACGCGGGCGCGCCGGGCGATCTGCGCCACGCGATCTTCGCCTACAACAATGCCGATTGGTACGTCGATCAAGTCCTCGCCCTGGCGAAGCAGTACGCGGGCGGAGTGATCCTCGACGACAACATCTACGACCCGAACGGCTCGAACAAACCGGGCACCCGCTCCGACCCGAATATCATCACCCCGCTCAACCCGGCGGGTGCGACGCCCGGCGCGGGCACAGGAACCACCGGTACCGCGACAAAGGTGGTGGGCACCCCCGGGAAACTCTCCACCGTGACGCCCCGCGCGCGCCCATCGGGCACCGTCAGCCCGACCGCGCGCATCACCGGCGGCACCGGGACGGCGCGGAGCGGCACTCTCCCGCCGAAGCCGCAGTGGGTGTGGAGCATCGCGGACGGGAGCGTCACCAACGGCCCGGTCACCCTTGATGTCTCGTGGTTCGGCGATATCGGCGATGTGATCTACGCGCGCATCCTGACGCTGACCTTGAGCGGCAATGGCGCCGGCCCAGTGCCCGTCCAGGATTTCGCGCCGGGGATGACGATCAGCGCGGAGGGCATCTATCAGGTGATGATCGTCACCCAACGAGACGGCCAAATCGAAACGACGACCCGGAAGTTCACGATCGATCACACCGCACCGATGCTTGACCTCTCGCTCGCCAATCCCGCAGCGCCAGAGACGGCGCGCGGCGTGACCCTCTTCGATGCCGCGCCGCAGCGGTTCGCCGCAGCCACCAGGCCGCAATCGCGCGGCCCGGCGAAGGTGAACATCCAGTACGAGGACCGACTGAGCGGCGTCGCGATCATCGAGTACCAACTGGATGGCAGCGACTGGCAACTCTATTTCAGCGATGTCAACTTCAAGCCGAACAAGGTCGTCGATGTGCCGGGGGATCACAAGATCTCCTTCCGCGCGACGGATCTCGCGGGCAACGCCTCCGCCGTCCGCACCTTCGACTTCACGGTGGCGCCGGATACGGGCGCAGCCACGCCCACACCGTCCCCTGCCACACCGACGCCGCTCGCCCCGTCGGCGACGCCGATACCCGGAGCGACGGAGACGCCGACGGCCACCCCCGGACCGCCAACCGCGACACCGGCGCCGACCGCGACGCTCGCGCCCGGCCAGCCGTCGCCGACGCCCGCTCCCGCCACCGCAACACCTCTACCGGCCGCGAGACCCGAACCGTCCACGCCGCTCGCGCCGCCCGCGCCGCCCGCGCCGACTGTGACGCTCGCGCCCGGCGAGCCGTCGCCGACGCCCGCTCCCGCGACCGCGACGCCCCTACCGTCCGCGACACCGGTGCCGACCGCGACGGTGAACCCGACGGCGATCCGTGGCCCGGCAACGCTCAAGCTCCCCGGTGACATCACGGCCGACGCAACCGCGCGCAACGGCGTGAATGTCACCTACGCGGTCTCCGCGAGCGACAACGCGACCGTGACCTGTAGCCCGGCCTCCGGCACGCTCTTCCCGGTCGGCGTGACGACCGTGAACTGCGCCGCGAAGGACGCGAGCGGCAGCACGACGACCGGCAGCTTCACCGTCACGGTCACTTTCCACGACGCGGTCCCGCCTACGCTTAAACTGCCCGGCGATCTCACGTTCGAGGGGAACACAAAAGGCGGTGCGACCGTCACGTTCGCCGTCTCAGCGCTCGATGCGGTGGACGGCGACGTGCCCGTCCGTTGCAGCCCGGCCTCCGGCTCCGTCTTCAAGCTGGGCACGACGGCGGTGAACTGCTCCGCGCGGGATACGTCCGGCAATGTCGCCAACGGGAGTTTCAATGTGATCGTCCGCGACACGCAACCACCCGTCCTGGCGCTGCCGGGAGACCTTACCGCCACATCGACCGGAGATTACACTGCCGCAGTCGTCAGCTACACCGCGAGCGCAACGGATGCCGTGGACGGCACGGTGCCCGCGAGTTGCGCGCCCGCGTCCGGGTCGAGCTTCAAAGTCGGCACAACCACCGTGAACTGCACCGCGAAGGACGCCGCCGGGAATGTGCAGGCCGGGAGTTTCCGCGTCATCGTCCAGAATGGGCGACCGCGCGACACCACGCCGCCTGTCCTCACGCTCCCAAAGAACATTTCCATCACCGCCCGCAGCGCTCCCGCCACGGTTACCTACACCGCCACCGCGTACGATGCAGTGGACGGCGCCGTGCCGGTGAGTTGCACTCCGCCCTCTGGCTCGAATTTCAACTATGGCACTACACCAGTGACCTGCTCGGCCCGCGATTCATCAGGGAACGTCGCGACCGGTCGATTCACCGTCACCGTCGATTCCTATGTCGGTTAGAGCGCGTTGCGGAAATACGGGGCCTGTAGGGGCGGGCACCCACGAGGGGCGCCCCTACGAGGATCACTATCTCTGCAAACCGCTGTAGTGATGGCAGGGGTGGACTGGCGTCGTACCTGACCGTGAAAGGGGTATGCACATGCAGCGAATATTCCGTGGCCCGCGTATCGACCGGCGATGGCTCGTTGCCCTCCTGCTCGTCGCGCTCCTCATGCCCGTCGTGGCCGTGCAGGTCGTCCGCGCGGCGACGATCGGCGTGAACGGCGCGACGGGGACGGACAGCGCGGCCTGCGGCACGGGCGGAACGCCGTGCAAGACGGTTGGCTACGCCGTCAAGACTCGAGCCAACAACGGCGACACGATTACCGTCGCGGCGGGGACGTATACCGAGAGCATCACGGTCGCCAAGTCGATGACGATCACCGGCGCGGGGCAGAATGCGACGAAGCTCGACGGCGGCAACGCGAGCCAGGTGCTGCACGTCAACACCGGCGTGAATCTGACGCTCCGTGGCGTGACGGTGCAGAACGGCAACGCGACCCCCGGCGGCGGTATCTACAACACGGGGACGCTCGCGCTCGCGGACGCCGTTGTGAGTGCAAATAGTGCGACGACCGCCGGCGGCGGCATCTTCAATGATGGGCCGGGCACGCTCAATTTGAAGAACGTCACCGTGGGCGGCAACAAGGCACAGTCCGGCGCGGGCATCTTCAACAACGGCACGGCGGTGATCGAGGGCAGCACGATCGCCAACAACACCGCCAGCGAAACCGGTGGCGGCCTGATCAATGCCACCACGACCGGAAAGGTCACGCTGACGACGAGCGCCGTGAGCGGTAACAGCGCGAAGTTCGGCGGCGGCATCGGCAACGGTACGAGCGGCACGGTAACGGCCGACCGCAGCACGATCAGCGGCAATACGGTGACGGACATCGGCGGCGGCATCTATAACCGGGGCGGTGCTGTCGTCAGCCTGACGAACAGCACGTTGAGCGGCAACAAGGTGACGAGCGGCGCGGGCGGCGGCATCGATTCGTTCGGCGCGACCGCGATCCTCACGTACGTCACCGTCGCGGGCAACACCTCCTCCGCGTTCGGCGACGATGGCGTTAGCACCAGCGGACCAACGACACTGAAGGGCGCCATCGTCGCCGATCGTTGCGCCGGCCCGATCATCTCCGGGGATTACAACCTCGACGCCGGGAATGCGTGCAAATTGAGCGGCTCGCACGACCAGCAGAACATCAATCCGCTGCTCGGCCCGCTCGCGAATAATGGCGGCCCGACCTTGACGCACGCCCTCCCGGCCGGGAGCCCGGCGATCGACAAGGGTGGCATGGGCGCGACCTGCCCCGCAACCGACCAGCGCGGCATCGCCCGGCCCCAGGGCATGGCGTGCGATATTGGCGCTTTCGAGTTGGAGCAGGCAGCGACCGCGACCGCGACCGCAACACCAACCGCGACACCGACCGCAACACCGACCGCGACGGCAACGAGCACGACGACCGCCTGCACGCCGCTCACGCCGACCACCGCGTTCGCCGCCCCCGGATTCCAGGCGCAATGGCAGCAAGGCGAAGCGTTGACGCCGAACTTCTGGGGACCGGCGGGGACACCCGGCCTCTCGGAGCAGTATGCGGACGCGCCCGGCGGCCAGCGGATCGTCCAGTATTTCGACAAGGGGCGGATGGAATTGACGAACCCCGCGACGGGCGCCGTGACGAACGGGTTACTCGCGAACGAATTGATCACCGGCCTCCTGCAAAGCGGGGACGCCGCCTTCCAGCAGCGGACTCCCGCCGCGATCCCGCTCGCTGGCGACCCGGACAACGCAGGCCCCACCTACGCCTCGTTGAGCGGCACGGCCGCCGCCCTGCTCAACGCCGCACCCGCGCAGTCGGGCATCCTCGTCTCGACGACCGTCGGCGCGAACGGGACGATCACACCGGGCACAGCGACGGCCGGCGCCGGCCCGACCGCCCTCGCCACCTACGACGCCGCCACGCAGCACAATGTCCCGCAGGCGTTCGCCGATTACCGCACTACCGTGGGCTTGCTCACCATCGGCTACGCGAAATCGGAGCCATTCCTCGCGACGGTCAAGGTGGCGGGCGCGCAGCGGCAGGTGATGGTGCAGGTTTTCGAGCGGCGGGTGCTGACCTACACGGCGGACAACCCGGATGCTTTCAAAGTGGAGATGGGCAACATCGGCCAGCACTACTATAAGTGGCGTTACTGCACGACGTAGGCTGTTCCCACCCCCAACTACCCAGAAGGTAGTTGGGGGTGGGAACCGTTACTGCGTCACCGTCAGCGTCACCTTCATCCCGAGCGCTTCATGCCCCGGGATGTCGCAGATGATGGTGTAGGTTCCCGGCTTCAGGTCCACGGGGTCGGTCGTTTCGGTCTTCCCGGCATCGACCGACACGAGTTTCTTCTCGGTCGTCCCCTGCGAAATCTTGAAGTGATGCAGCGAGGGGCCGTCATTGATGACCTTGAAGGTGATCATCCCCGCCTGAATCGTCGAGGCGCTCAGGCTGATCGCGAAGTCCTTCTCGTTCACCGTGATCGTTGTCTTCGCCTGCGCGGTCGTGGTGGCCCGTGCCTGCGCGGTCTGCGTCGTCTGGAGATGCGCCTGGGCGGTCACCGTCCCCTGGGCCTGCGCGGTCGTGGTGGCCCGTGCCTGGGCAGTCTGCGTCGGCTGGAGGAGCGCTTCGGTGGTCTGCGTCGCCTGGAGATGCGCCTCCGCAGTCGCGGTCCCCCGGGCCTGCGCGGTCTGTGGCCCGCCGATCCGCGCCTCCGTAGTCCCGGCCGTTGTCGTTTGCGTGGCGAGGTTGCTGCTCGCGACGGCGGTCAGGGTGCCGATGTTGCCATTCGCCATCGCCGTCCCCATAGCATTGTTGCTGTTCGCCATCGTCGTCCCCATGGCATTGTTGCTGTTCGCCATCGCGGTCTGCGCCGCCTGGCTCTGGCCGACGCTCGCCGTGTTCGCGGCGGATGTGCTCCCGGCGGACGATGTCTGCGCCGCCGCTGTTGACCCCGCGATGGTCGTCTGCGCCGCCGCTGTTGATCCCGCGACGGTCGCTTGCGCCGCCGCTGTGGAATTGGCCGTGGTCGCTTGCGCCACCGCCGTCGTCACCGCCGCCGTGCCTGACGCCGCCGTGGAGACGACGGCGGTCTGCGAGACACTCGTCGCGACGGCCGCCGACGTCCCCGCGAAGAGCGACTGCGTCGCGGTCTGCGTGCCCTTGTTGATCGCGGTGATCGTGAAGTTCGTGTCCTGGGTGATCGTGTACTCTTTCGTATCCTCGATTTTCAGGTTCGAGTCGTTGACGCCGGTGCTCGATGTGATCGTCACGCTCTCGGCGTTGTGCACCTTCCACGTCAGCTTGATCTTCTCACTGGGCAGCACGACGCTCCTATCCACCGTGAACGCATCGACGACCGGCTTGTCCGGGGGCGTCGTCGGGACGGGCGTTGGCTGCACGACGGTGAGCGGTGCGGTCGCCTTCGCGCTCCCGAAGCGATTCCTGGCGACTGCCTCGATCGCCTTACCACCCAACCCTTTCTCGAAGATCTTCCCCTTGCTGTTCGGGTCGAGGTCCCGCGCGACCACGACGCCATCGACTGAGAGATCGATCCGCCGGGTGTGGCTGACATTCCAGCGGACCGTGATCGGTTGCCCCGCGACGGGCGACGCGGGATCGACGAAGACGCGGACCGATGGCTGGAGCCAGAAGAAGAGCGCGACGAGCAGGGCGAGCAGCGCGACGGGAACGAGCGGCGTCCAGGGCGGCAGGATCGCCTTCTGCACCCACTCGCCGCGGGCGGGAAGCGGCGGATCGCCGAGCGATGGCAGCGCCTCGATGTTGAACGGCCGGGATTGCGCGCGCCCCAGCCATTTCCGCCGCGTCCGCACCGTCAGGCCGACCATCGCCTCCGCACCGGGATCGAGATCGATCGTTTCCGGGACGAACCGGTAGCCGAGTTTCTCCTCGTCGTCCTTGCCCGCGAGGGCGTATCGCCCTGCCGCGTTGCCCCCGTTGTGGACGGTGATGCGATACCCCGCCCGGAGGCGGCTCGTCGCGAGGGCCGGTTCGAGGGCGATATCGCTCGCGGTGTAGGGGAGAATCGTCCAGAGGCCGTGCGCTTCGCCCGACTCAGCGGGCGTCTCGCGCGAGCGGGCGCGGATCGTCACCGGGTATTCCCCCGCGACGTACTCCGGCGACCGTGCGGTCGCGATCGTCAGGGTGAGCGGGACGGCATCGTTCGGGTTGAGCTGAATCTCCTGGTCCGGCCCATGCACCCAACCGGACGGGACACCCTCGACGGTCACGCGGAAGTGGTCCACCGTCGTGCCGAGGTTCGCCAGCCGTATTTGCGCGATCGCGGGCTGACCGGGCGTGATCGAAAGCCGGTCCCCCTCCTCCACGGAGACGTTGATGCGCCCCTGCCGCGATGGTGGCGGGATGGATGCGGCAGGCGACGCGGGCGCGAAGGCCGTGGCCGGAATTGGCTGCGTGGCGGGCACATACACGGGTGGCGTCGAGAGCGGCGCGGGGGCGGTGGGCGGTGGGGAGGGCGCCGGCGCGGCGCTGACCGGCAGCGGCCGGGTCTCGGACGTCTGCCGGAGGGCTGCTGGCTGGAGGTAGAGCCAGTACGCGCCGACGCGCAGCCAGTCGTCCGCCGTCCACTCTGTTGGCGCATGCGGCGTGAGTTGACGATTGCTGAGGAAGGTGCCGTTGCCCGCGCCGAGATCGGTCACCGTCACGCGCTGGCCGTCCCAATCGAGCCGCAGATGATTGCGAGAGACCAATGTGTCCGCGAGCACGACGACGTTGTCCGCCCCGCGCCCGATCATCACCCCGCGGGTCGTGATCGCGAGCGAATTTTGCTCCTGGCCGTTCTCATCGAGCACGTGGAGGCGCGGCAACGACGACCGGTTCACAGTGCGCGGTGCGGAGGGCGGCGCACCGGCGTCCGGGGCGTTCCATGTGGGCGTGATGACCGGCGCGGACGGGCTTGCCATCGGGCGCGGTCCGAGATTGTCGATGATGCCGGTCAGCGCGGTCGAAAGTTCTGTCCCGTTCGCGAAACGGTCCGCCGGGCGCTTGGCGAGACAGCGCAGGATGATCGCATCCAGGCCTCCCGGTAGATCGGGACGAACCTGCAAGGGCGATAATGGCGGGACCGAGATATGCTTGTACACCGCATCGCTGATGGTCTTAATTTCGAACGGAAGGTAGCTGGTGGAGACCTCGTAGAGTACGATACCGAGCGAATAGAGGTCGCTGCGTCCATCGAGTTCCTTGCCCTCACACTGCTCGGGGGACATGTAGGCGGGGCTCCCCATCATCATCCCCGCCTCGGTCGCGACCCCACCCTCCGCCAACCGCGCAAGCCCGAAATCGCTGATTTTCACCATGTAAGGCCAACCCGCGCCATGCCCGCCCGCATCCGCGAGGAGCAGATTGTCCGGCTTGATGTCGCGATGGACCATGCCCTGGCTGTGCGCGAAGGCGAGGCCATTCGCGGCCTGCCGCATGAGGTCGAGGCCGAGCGAGAGCGGGAGTTGCTCCGTGCCGCTCGATTGACGCTGGAGGAGCGTGCGGAGCGATCCATTCGGGATGTATTCCATCACGAGATAGAGGAGGCCGTCGTGCTCCTGCTTGCTGAAGTCGTACACGTCGACGATGTTCGGGTGATCGAGCGCGGCGACCGCTTTCGCTTCCTGCACGAACCGGTCCTGAAAGCCCACGTCGGTGGAGTAATGCGCATGCATCACCTTGATCGCGGCCGATCGGTTGAGCATCACATGGACCGCCCGATACACCTGCGCCATACCGCCACTGCCCAGCAGCGCCTCGATCCGGTAATTACCGATCACTTGCCCGATCAGGCTGCTCATGTGCGGAACTCCAGCCGATATCCGGCGTGCGCGGGCTTGTGCGCCACAATCAACTGCTCGACCAAATCACGGTCAACCCCCCCATCGCGGGGCGCCGTGACGGTGATACGGAAGACGAAAGGTTCCGCCGCGATCTCGGTGATGCGCGGCGACAAGCCCGTGCAGACTTCGATCATCCGCGTCATGCCGTACTCGGTCCCCCGCCAGCGGTACAGGTCTACCGCCTCCGCAACGAGGCGGCGCACGCGGTTCTCGGGCCACTGCGCGCTGAACGAGAGATCCAGCCAGCCGCCGAGCCAGCCGAGGAACGACGCGGGGCTGGTATGCGGGTCCGCATACATCGCGATATGGTCCTGGCGCTGCTCCAGCGGCTCCCAGATGGACTCGAAGATGAGGAGGAAGCGTGCGAGGAAGTCGTTGTCCTGAAAGATGATCGGCAGGTCGCGCAGATAGAGGCTCATCGGCCCTTGGGCGCGGGCGACCGGATATTCTAACCGTACCACCGGCAAGGCGGGCAGCATTATCCCCGGTGGGGCGCTCGGCAGCTCTTGCAGCGCGACAGCAGCTTCCGCTGGCTCGACCGGCTCAACCGCCTCGGCCGCATCCGCAGGCTCGTCGGCATCCTGCATTTGATAGGTGAGCGTGTACGGCCCGATCGTCACGACCGCGCCAGAGAGGAGCAAGCGCGGCTGCTGCGCGAGCAGCCGCTCGCCATCCACGGATGTCCCGTTCGCGCTGCCGAGGTCCACGATGATCGGGCCACTCGCCTCCAACCGGATTTCCGCATGGCGGCGGGAAACGAGCGAATGGATGAGCGAAATGGTGTTGTCCGGCGCGCGCCCGATCGTGATGACTGGCGCGTTGAGTGCGGCTGTCTGCACGACAGCCTCCCCAAGCCGGACGATCAGTTGGCCGATGGTCGCTGACACACGCTACTCACGATTCCCGTGCGCTCAGCGCACGCTCACCTCATGCCGGTCCGAGCAGATCACGCCATCCGGCGGCACAGTCAGGCGGGAGCCGACCGAACGGGGTGCACCGTTTGTGCCCGGCTCGCTGATTTGCAGCTGCAAGTCCTCGACATATTCGACCCCTGGGATGCGCAGCAACCACCCGTAGACCTCGGAAACGTGCAGATCGCGGCCGAACGGCCAGCCCGCGCCGTCCGCCCCGCCGCGACTGGGGTTGAGGTAGCGGTACAACTCCGCCTCCGTCCGCCGCTGCACCTCGCCGACGAGTGCGGGGTCACTCCCCTCCGCGACATGAACCGTCGCCGAAACCGATACCCACTGGTAACGCGGCGCCCGCACCTCGAGGGTCGTGCCGATCAGGCGCCGGTCATTGAGGTAGGTGAGGACTGCGGCGCGCAGCTCCGCTGAGAGGGTCAGGAGATCGGGCGGGATGCGCCGGTCATCCTCCTCGACCTGCCGCAGCACGAGCATGACGATATTCCCCGGCCGGACCCCGTTCTGGTCGGCGGATTGCTCGCCGGGCGCGAGGCAGCGCGCCCGCGCCACGCCGGGCACCTGACATGCCAGGTATTCGTAGTCGTCAGCGGTGACGGCGCGCGTGCGCGTGCGCAGCGCGTGGGGCGCCCGGAGCTTGGCGTTCTCCAGGCTCTCCGCGTCTCGCCCGCCGAACGCCGGGTCCCAGTTCATCGTCCGCGTGATATACGGGATCGAGGATTTGAGCACGGTGAGCGCGCCGGTCGGGACGTTGCCAATCATGCCGCCGCCGTATTGGTACCGACTGAAACGGAGCGCGCTCCCCTTCGCCGGCACCGCGCCGAAGGCGTAGACATTGCCGTCCGGCTGGAGGAGCGCCGGGCCGAGTGTCAGGGTACCGTCCAATGCGTCCAGGGTGAAGGTGCGGTCATCGGGGCCGGATTCGCCGAAATCCCCCACCTCCAGCCACCGCTCCCCACCGCCCGGTCGCTCGATAGTGAGCGTATCCTCCAGCGGGTTGCGGGAGAGGATCGGCGTGTGGAGCAGGCGGAAGGTCTGCCCCGGTGTGCCGTCGCTCTGCCCGAGCGCTTCGTTGCGGATCGTGATCGCGTGCCGCGCGTTCGTCGTGCCGCCGCGCGCCTCGACGCGGATCTGCTCCAGATCGGGCGATACCCGGTAGGAGTTCCCGCTCGCCTGTGCGGGCGTCAGACGGCAGCGTAGCCAGTAGGCGTGCATCCCCTGCCAATCGCGCT
>JBBSII010000001.1:0-33322 GCA_038232175.1 Thermomicrobiales bacterium | reverse complement strand
CCGTCTTTCACCCCCACCGCCCATGCCGCCCAGAGGGCACCCGCACCCGCTCTCCATCACCCGAAAGATACAGGAACGTGCGACTGTTCCGTTCTTTGCCAATGTGACAGAGAGCCGCCGCCATGCTATGGTGCGACAATGGGAGGCGGCGGGTGCCTCCCGTTCGATTGCGCCGCATCGAGGAGGGTCCTTCGTATGTCGTTCGTCCGCTCGCGCCGATTGTTCGCGTGTCTTGCATTGCTCCTCGTTGCTATGCTCGCCGCGTGCGGCGGCAGTTCGAGCAAGACCGCCGCGCCCGCCACGCCCGCCGCATCCGCCACGCCGACGGGGGCGGTCATCCCCGCGCAGACGACGCAACCCGTCGCCACAACGAGCGCCATCACCACCTCCGGCACCCCGACACCCCTCGCCAACAGCCTGCTGACTGGCACCGTGCGCCCCACGGAAGCGGGTCGCGCAACGGGCGGTGCCGCGACGACGGTCGGGACAGCCACCGGGGCGACCCCAACACCACTCGCCCGCACCACCGCGACCGGGAGCACGAGCGTTGCGAACGTCGCCGGGGCAAGCACAAGCACAAGCACAAGCATAAGCGCAAGTGCCGGTACGAGTGCGAGTACGAGTGGTAACACGGCCGCGAGCACCATCGTGCGCGGCACGCAGCCATCCGGTTCCGCGACGACGTCCACGTCCGGGAGCGCTTCCGCAGTGGCGGGCACGAGCCTCGTGGGCACGCCGACGACAACCCCCGCGCCCGCTACGGAAGCGCGGGGCAGCGTCGAGCAGTTCCTGCGCTCCGTGCTGGCGAAGGGGGACATCTCCGGCTCCCTCACCCCGGCATTCAAGTCCCAGACCAGCGGCGATGGCTACAAGTTGCTCAACATCCAGCCACCCATCCAGGAATTCACCGTCGATAGTGAGCAGCGGGATGCGGATGGCAACAGCGCGACCGTCCGCGTGACGATCACCACCGCTGCGGGCGTCGCGAAGCGCGGATTCGTGATGCGCAAGCAGGGCAGCGCCTGGTTCGTCGATAACATCACGACATAGCGCGTTTGTCCCTGCCTCAATGGCCCCACCAATCCCCTCCCCTCTCCATCGCCGAACAGGTCTGCCTCGTGCTACGACCTTCGGGCGATGGCTCCGTACGAGAGGGGCCGGGGGTGAGGAATTGAACCCGGCCCTTATGCGTTGGCGAGTTCGTCGTTGATCTTCTTCTGGATCTGCTTGGCGGCGTCGTCCGCCGTGATCTGCTTATTGAGAATCTGCGTCTGGGCGTCCTGGATGTAGTCGCGCGCCTTCTGCCAGCCGAGTTGCTTCGGCTCGCCCTTGCCGTACGGCGCGACATCGAAGGCGGCGCGGTTGACGGGCTTCTCCGCGAAGAACTTCTTGGTGAACTCGGAGTCGGCGGCGGAGCGGCGAACGGGCAGGTAGCCGGACGCCGTGGACCAGTAGGAGGTCACCTCCTTCGCCGTGAAGTACTTGAGGAAGAGCCACGAGGCGAGCTGCTTCTCCGGCGTGGACTTGAAGATGATCGCGTTCGCGCCGAAGATCGTCGTCGCGGGGGTCTTCAGGTTCTCCGGCCCCTGTGGGATGATCGCGCCGCTCCACTGGAACTTGTCGCCCTTCGACGGGTCCTTCGGGTCGTTCTGGATCGTCGAGCCGACAAAGGCGCGCGTCGTGCTCGAGCGGAGGATGAAGGCGGCGTCGCCGGCGGCGAAGGCGTCCTGATCCTCGAAGGAGCCGGGCTTGATCTGATATGCACTGCCCGCCTTCACCATGTCTTCGAGCACCTTGAGCGAAGAGACCGCCGCCGACGTGTCGAACTTCGCCTTCTTGCCGTCGTCGCTGATCACGTCGCTGCCGTAGGAGAAGACCATGCCATCGATAGTGGAGGCGTCCACCGCGACGGGGTAGCCCTTCTTGCCGTTCTTCACAATCGCCGCCGCCTGCGTCTTGAACTCGTCCCACGTCTTCGGTGGGGCGGTGAAGCCCGCCGCTTTGAGGAGGTCGCGGTTGTACCAGAGCATCAGCGCGGAAGTCGTGAAGGGGACGGAGAGCACCTGGTTCTTGAACTGCGGGAAGATGTTGCGGTCGAGAAAGCCGGGGAAGAAGTCGTTCAGGTCGTCCTTCGTCCAGCCATAGGTCTTGCTGTTGATGTACGGCGAGAAGTCCAGCAGCGCGTCGCCCTGCATGTAGTCCGCGACATTCGACTCGTACCCGACGCTGACCGCCGGGAGCGTCTTCGCCTGGATGCCGACCTGCAACTTCTGCGCCAGTTCGGTGTAGTTGCCGACGTACTGCGGGTTGACGGTGATACCGGGGTTCGCGGCCATGAAGTCTGCGACGACCTTCTTCAGCGCGTCCTCGTTCTGCTTCTGCTGTGTGTGCCAGAAGTCAATCGCGATGGTCTTCCCCTTAATGTCGATCTTGTCGATGTCGCTGCCCACGCCCGCCGTGCTCGCAAACTTCTGCGCCACGACGGACTGCCCGGCGGTCAGGCCCGTCGCGGGGGTCGCGCCCCCGGCCGCGACGGAGCCGCTCGCCGCCGTTGTCGCGCTCCCCGTCGTGGACGCGGCGGTGCCGCTCGCGGTCGTCGCCACGGCGGGCGCGCTCGTGCTCGCCGCACCGGTCGTCGCGGCGGGCTTGGTGGGAGCCGTCGTCGCGGCGCCGGAGGCGGTCGTCGCCGCCGTTGTCGGCGCTTCGGTCGCCTTGCTGCCGCCGCACGCCGCAAGGATCGCCGTCGCCGCCGTCCCCGCGATGCCACCGAGCAACGTGCGTCGGCTCAATCGCCTACCAAACAGTGTGTCGCTCACGGTGTCCACTCCTTTGTGTAAAGCCACCCCTCATCCCTCCCGACGTGGGAGGGGAGGTTAGGAAAATTCCGGCTATCCCTTGACGCCGGACGACGCAACGCCCTCGATCAACTGGCGCTGCACGAAGAAGTAGAGGAAGACGATCGGGATGATGGTCAGCGTCGTCGCCGCCATCAGGAGCGGGTAATTCGTCCCCGCCTCCCCCGTGAACTGCCGCAGCCCGACCTGGATCGGGAAGAGGCTCTGCTTCGTCGTCACGATCAGCGGCCAGACGAACGAGTTCCACGACCCGAGGAAGCTGAACAAGGCCAGCGTGACGAGCGCGGGCCGCGCCAGCGGCACCGCCACCTTCCAGAGAATATCCCACTGGCTCGCACCGTCAATCACCGCCGCCTCGAAAATCTCCTTCGGGATGCTGAGAAAGAACTGCCGCACGAGGAAGATACCGAAGGTCCCCGCTGTCCACGGGACGATCTGCGCCCAGTACGTATTATACAGGTGCAGGTTCTTGATGAGGATGAAGTTCGGGATGAGGATCGCCTCGAAGGGGATCATCAGCGTCGTCAGCAGAAAGGCAAAGATGACGCGCTTGCCGGGGAAGTCCGTCGTCGCGAAGGAATAGGCGGCGAGCACGGAGGTCAGGAGATTGAAAAACGTCGTCACCGTCGCGATGAAGAGCGTGTTGACAAGGTACCGCCCGAACGGCGCCTGGCTGAGCGCGTCCCCGAAGTTGCCTGGCTGGAGCGATTGCGGGAAAAGCGTCGGGGGCGCTTTGATCGCCTCCGCGAGTGGCTTCACGCTCGTGATAATCATCCAGTAGAAGGGGAAGAGCGCGCCGAGCACGAAAATGATCAGCAGGATGTGCGCGATCAGGTTGCGCCGCGCCCGCTGTCGCGCCTGCCGGAATGCGCGGGACTGCGGACGCGCCGCATGATCGGCAATCTCGGTCATCGTGGGGGCCGTGCGCACCGCCATTAAGTCTGCGCCCCTTTGCGGCGGCGACCAAATCGCGGCACATCGCCCCGGTCGCCGATGGAGAGTTGGATGAGGGTGATGATGAAGAGCATCACGAAGAGCAGCATCGCGAACGCCGCCCCGTAGCCGACGCGCGTCTGCTGGAAGAATTCGTCGAAGACCTGATAAGTGATCGTCGCTGTGCGCACCGCGCGCGAGCTGATGCCCGTCATCGCGATGATCGGGTTGATGACCTGAAAGGCGCGGAGCGTGGAGATGATCGACAGAAAGAGAATCGTCGGCTTGAGCAGTGGCGCGATCACGCGCGTGCCGATCTGCCACTGGTTCGCACCGTCGATCTGCGCCGCCTCGATCACTTCCCTCGGCACATTGGAAAGCCCCGCGAGGAAGATGATCGTGTCGAAGCCAATGGAACTCCAGAGCGAGTAGATCATGATGGAGACGAGCGCGAGGCTCGGCCCTTGCAGGAGCGTGGGCAGGTGGATGCCGAAGTTGCCGAGCACGATCTCGAAGACGCCGTGCGGGTCGAGCAGCCAGCGCTGCTTGCCGATGCCGAACCAGCCGAGGAAGAAGTTGATGAACCCCTGATCCGGCTGGAACATCCACGCCCAGACCGTCGCCATCGCGATCGGCGGGGTGATGTACGGCAGGAAGAGGACGACACGGTAGAACGTACGCCCGGCGATTGGGCGAAAGAGCATGATCGCGAGAATCAGCGCGAGGGTCAGGCCGATTGGCACTGTGCCGACCACGAACCAGAGCGTGTTCCTGATCGCGTTCCAGAACTCCTCGGAGTGCAGGGCGCGCGTGTAGTTGTCCGACCCGACAAAGGACTGCTTCCTGACGTTCCACTTGAACAGGCTGATGTAGAAGGCGTAGAAGATCGGGAAGATGTGGAAGAGCGAGAGGATCACCACCGCCGGCAGGATCAGGAGGTATGAAAAGGCATACTTCCCCGCGCGCACACCGACGCCGGTGCGCGCGGCAGCGCCGGAAACGGCGAGGGCTGGCTTCACACTCTCTTCGCGCACGCAACCGCTCCGTGACGACGCTCAAGACCGATTCACGCAGAGACCCTTGTACCATGTCACTGTGATGAAATGATATGCGCCGTGTGAGAGGAATGCAAGCCGTCGAGTAGTCAGTAGCCAGTATCAGTAGCCAGTAATTTAGTGGCTGCTACCTTTGAGTCTTGCGTCACTCTCTCCGAATCGGACTTGAACGAGCAGATACGGCGAAGGCTCCGCACTCATGCAATCCGCAATTGTCCGCACGCCGCGTCCATATCATCTGACTACTGGCTACTGGCATCGGCTACTCCCCATCTCGACATCCGCACGCGAACTATGGTATCACTAATCGCGGGGTGCAATCCGCTTTGCGCCGAATGAATGGAACAACCAGGGGGCATGTGCATGGCAACCGTCAAGGTTGACGCAGGTGACGCGGAACTCGTTCACCCCGGCGCGACGGGCGCGCCGATGCAGACGGTTGAGCGCGCGCTCCGGGTCCTCGAACGGGTCGCCTCGTTCCCCCGCCCCGCCTCGCTCACCGAGGTCGCCAACGCCGCAGGCTTGCACCCGAGCACGACGTACCGCCTGCTCGGCACGCTGGTGCAGACGGGCTACGTCACGCGGGACGGGCGCACGGGCCTCTACCGCCTCGGATTAAAACTGCTGCGCATCTCCCGCGCACTGGAGGATCAGCTCGACATCCGCGCGATTGCCCTGCCGGTGATGGAGCGGATCGTCGCGCAGGAGGAGGAGACGGTGTCGCTGGTGATTCGCACCGGCTCCACCGCCGTGGTGATTGAGCGCGTGCAGTGCGCCCGCCAGATTCGCAGCGTCACGCCGGTCGGCTCGCACGGGCCACTGCATTGCACGGCGGCGGGGAAGATCCTGCTCGCATGGCTCAAGCCGCCGGATATCCAGACGCTGCTCACGGAAGCGCCGCCGATCCGCTACACCACCCGCACGATCACCGAGCACGACGCGCTGCACAACGAACTCTCGAAGGTGCGCGCCCAGGGCATCGCCCTCGACCGTGGCGAGCGCGCGGACGACCTCATCGGCATCGCGGGGCCGGTGCGCAACGCGCGGGGCCGCGTGATCGCCGCGCTCAGCCTATCCGGCCCGGCGCAACGCCTCGGGCCGGAGCGCCGCCCCGCACTCGCCGCGATGATCCGCGAGGGCGCGGCGCTGGTCTCCGCCAGCCTCGGCAGCACCCTCGGCGACGATCCTTCGTAGGGAAGCGAGCCTCACTCCTGCCCCCTCTTCATTCCGATGGAGGGGGTGACTCAGTTGTGAGGTTGGATGCGACGAGAAGTTTGCGGCGGGCGCAGAAAGAGGGCGAATAATGACTGAGGTTGTCGTCGTTGGTGGAGGAATCATTGGTGCGTCCGTTGCGTACCGACTGTCGCTGGCGGGAGCGCGGGTGACGCTGCTGGAGGCGGGCATGTTGGCGGGCGGGACATCGGGCGCGAGCTTCGCGTGGCTCAACGCGAACAACAAGCCGCCCCGCGCGTACCATGTGCTGAACACGGGCGGCATGGCGGAGCATCGCATCCTCCGGCGCGAATTCGGCGACGCGCCGTGGCTCCATCTGGACGGCAACATCGAGTGGGCGGCGAACGCGCCGGAGCACGCCGCGCTGATGGAGAAGGTGGCGCGGTTGCGGGAGTGGGGCTACCAGGCGGAGCTGCTGACAGCCGCCGAGTTGCACGCCTTCGAGCCGGATCTTGTGCCGCCGCCCGGTGTCGAGCAGGTCGTGTTCTTCCCGTCGGAGGGGTACGCGGATGTGCCGCTGCTCATCGGCACGCTGGCCCGCGCCGCCGAGCGCGCGGGCGCAACTATTCGCACCAACTGCCGCGTGACGGAGGTTGCGCGATCCGGCGGGCGAGTCACCGGCGTCGTGACCGACGGGGGCGAACGGTTCGGGGCGGACGTCGTGGTTGGTTGCGTCGGGCGGTGGAGCGGGGAGTTCGCGCGCGCCGCCGGGTTCCACCTGCCGATGGAGCCGACGGTCGGGATGCTCGTCGTCACCGCCGCTGCGCCGGTGCGGCTGCAGGCGGTGCTTAACTCCCCGGCAATCAATGTCCGGCCCGATGGCGGCGGTCGCCTCCGCCTGCAAGCGACCGATTTCGACCCGACAACGCGCGCCGACACGCCGACCGTGCCGCTGCCGGAACCCGCGCACCGCGTAATGGAGCGCGCCGTCGCCGTCCTCCCCACGCTGGCGGGCACGCCAATCCTGGCTGCACTCATCGGCGTGCGCGCCATCCCCGGCGACGGCTACCCCGTCGTTGGCCCGGTGCCGGGGATGGACGGCCTCTACCTCGCCTGCACGCACAGCGGCGTGACGATGGGGCCGCTGCTGGGCCGGATCGTCGCGCGCGAGATCATGGCGGGCGAGATCGACCCGCGCATCGAGCCGTTCCGCCCAGAACGGTTGGTGCGAAGCGGAGCAATGGGCTAGGCCGTCTCATTCTGCATCGCGGCACAGGGCAGTATCAAGCCGTCCCGGCGACAGCGGCGTAGCGCCGAAGATCGAGCAGGTGATGGAGTTCGTGCCCCGCGAGGGCGAATGCCAGGGCACGCACACTGATCGCCTGCCCATCGGCCAGCCCGCGTCGCGTCCACGCTGCGGCGTCGAGACTGCGGAAGAGCGCGACCGTGGCGTGGCGCACCGCCGCGTACTCTGCGACCATATCGGCGAACGCCCGCCGCTCGAAGCCAGCCGCCGGGACGTATGCCTCAAAATCGACTCCCGGCAGCGGTGTCGCGTCGTCACGCGCGAACCGCAGCGCCCGATACGCGAGGACACGCTCCGTATCGGCCAGATGCCCGACGATCTGGAGCGCGTTCCACTCTTCCGGCGCGGGTCGCCACGCCGCCTGCGCCGGGGTGAATGCCGCAAGCAACGCGGCGGTTTCCTCAATCTGATGGGCAAGAATTTCGGCGACATCGCCGTCCGGCACCAGACGGATGTACTGGCCATAGTACGGGAGGTACTCGTCGGCGGCCGGTCGCCCGATAGCAGCGTGCGTCATGCGTTACCCCTTTGAAGGAGCATAAAGGCCAGTTTTGTTCCTCACCCCCCGGCCCCTCTCCATCGCCGCAATAACCATGACATGTCGAAGCTAAGGGGCGATGGAGAAGGGAGGAGTCAGTCTCATTATCCCCTCTCAGCCTTCCCCCGTGGGGAAGGGGGCTGGGGGGTTAGGGCCGTTACCGCCGTGGCCCGACCGCCGATGGCGCCTGCGCGCGGCCCCACATCAGGCTCCACGGGCTGGGCATCGGGCCGACGGGCACCTCGATGAGCGCGGGCGCGTTCGTCGCGAGCGCGTCGCCGAGCGTCTTCTCCAGTTCCTTCGCGTCCTTCGCGCGCAGGCCCGCCATCCCGAACGACTCCGCCAATTTCACGAAATCGGGGTTGTGCAGGTCGGAGACGATGGTCCGGCCATTGAAGGTTTCCTGCTGGATGCGCTTGACATTGCCGAAGGCGTTGTCGTTGAAGACGACCGTGACGAGCGGGATGTCGTACGCAACCTGCGTGGAGAGCTCCTGCACGTTGTACATGAACCCGCCGTCGCCGTTGATCGAGACGACCTTCTTGCCGGGGTTGCCAACCTGCGCGCCGAGGGCGGTCGCGTAGCCGTAGCCGAGCGTCCCCTGATAGCCGGAGTTGATGAAGGTGCGCGGGTAGTAGACGGGGAAGCCGAAGTTCGAGAAGTACCCGACCTGCGTGCTCTCGTTGACGAGGATCGCGTCGTCCGGCATCGCGGCGCGGAGGGCGTTGGCGAAGCCCGCCTGCGGTTGCAGCGCGTCCGTCCGCTCCTTGATCGCCGCCTTCATCGCGCTCAACTCGGCCTCGCGGGAGGGGCGGGCGGTGTTGTACTTGCCCACCTGCTGCGCCAGGGCGGCGAGGCCGACCTTCGCGTCCGCGATGATGCCGATGGCGGGTTCGACGTTGCGGCCGATCTCCTCATCGTCGATGTCCATGTGGATGACCGTCTGTTCCGGCGTGAGGCCCCACTGCGTCGCGGGTTCGACGAAGCGCGTGCCGACGGCGAGGATGACATCCGCCTTCGGGAGCAACTCCCGCCCGCCGAGCGAGGTCTGCGCGAGGTATTCGCGGTCGGAGAGCGCGCCGCGCCCGTTGCGGGACATGACGACCGGGGCTTGCAGCATCTCCGCCAAGTTGCGCAGTTCGTTCCACGCGCCGCTGGAAAGGACGCCGCCACCGGAGACGATCAGCGGGCTTTTCGCCGCGCCGAGCAGCTTTGCCGCCTTGTCGAGCATGTCCGGGTCGGCGGCGGGGCGGTCGCGGTCCATCTTCTCGGGGGCGTACAACTCGACCTCGCGCGGGGTGGCGAGGATGTCCGGCGGCACCTCGATCTCGACCGGGCGCGGGCGACCCGTCCGCATCTGGCTGAACGCCTCGCGCACGAGGCCGGGGATTTCCTCCGGCGTCATGCCGCGCGCCGCCCACTTGGTGACGGACTTGAGCATCTCCAACTGATGCGGGATCTCGTGGAGCATCCCGCGCCCGACGCCGATCAGGTCGGACTGGATCTGGCCAGTGAGGCAGAGCACCGGCGCGGAGCAGGCGTACGCGGTCGAGAGCGCGGCGGTCGCGTTGAGCAGCCCCGGCCCCGGCACAACGAGGCAGACGCCAACCTCACCCGTCGTACGGGCGTAGCCATCCGCCATGTACGCCGTCGCCTGCTCGTGGCGCGTGTGAACGATCTTGATGTTCTCTTTCTCGTCATAGAGCGCGTCGAATGCCCAGTCGAGTTGCACGCCGGGAAGCGCAAAGATGACTTTGACACCCTCCCGTTTCAACGACTGTACGAGTGCCTGCCCTCCGGTCAATTCGGCCACAGTTTCCCTCCTCGATCCAAAAAAACCACGAATCCGTTGCGAAATCGGCCTTCGTCCAGAGAATCGCAGGTGTGAAGCGGGCAACAGGGCGATGTTCTCAACCGTTCTCGCGTTATGGGCATTGTACGTGATGCGTCGGGTATGAGGAACCCCTGTTGCGATCAGATACGCGGGCCAGGGCCGGGGCCGAAGCGCCCCATCCCGCCGAATGGCCAGCGGCCAAATGTCGGCGGCGCGGAGCCGTCGGTGCGGTAGGTGAGAACGGTGAACGTCGGCTCCGCTGTCGTTTCCTTGGTTGCGGTGCGGCGCGGCGGATCGGCGTTCGGCTGCGTCAGTCGCCGCCAGACATCGGGGTTCGTCGCGTCGGCAACCCAGAGGAGCGTGCTCGCCCGCTGGAAGACGCGCAGCGCGCCGTGCCCCGGCTCCTCCTGCCAGCCGTCCTGCGGGAGATGGGAGGCGTACCACTCCGCGACCTCGCGGTACGACATCGACGCGCGGTACCAGAGCGCGGTGCCAGTGACGCCGCGCGTCCGCAGCATCGGCGCGGGGTTCCCCGCCTGTGAGATCGGCACATTGTCCACCCGCAGGAGCGTCACACCGGGCGGCACAGGGAGCCAGACGGCCGGGTTGAAGGGCGTCGCGTTCGCGGCGGCGTCCCCGAGCGATTCCGGCCCGGCGGGCGGGTCCGGGCGGGTAGTGACCTGCCGCGCCATCTCGCGCACCTGCGCGCGCGCTGCCAGCGCGCGCTGCCGCGCAAACCGGTAGACGGCGCTCAGGATGAGCCAGAGCACGAAGGAGACGAGCGCGAGGACGGCGAGCAGGCCGACAATAGTGAGCAGCATTCCGCTACCTCCGGGGTAGGGGCAGAGTCGTTGACGCATGACGCCACGGGGCGAGCAGCGTGAGCAGCGCGCCACCGAGCAGATACGCACCGAATACGTCCGTGGGCCAGTGGTCGCCAAGCGCCATGCGCGACGGGCCAACCACCAACACCAGCGCGGCAAGGATACCGCAGATCATCTCCTCTCTTCTACGTTCCCAGCCCCCCGCCGGTAACGCATCGCGGATGAGCAGAACGAGCAGCCCGCACGTCACGGTGTATGTCAGGACATGGCCACTCGGGTAGGCGAAGGAGGTGATGAACTGCCCAACGACCTCCGCCTGCTCCGGCGTGGGCCGGGGGCGCGCGATCAGGTGCTTGATGCTCGACCCGAGCGGCGAGGAAACGAGCGCCGCAAGCATCAGGAGCGCGCCGCGCCGCCCGCGATACCGCCATGCCAGGTAGACGAATACCCCCGCCACGCCGAGCGATTGCGGCCCGTATCCCGGCCACGAGATCGCCCCCCAGAACCATGCGCGGTGCGGCAGCAGCGCCGCCTGCACGCGCGGCAGGAGCATGGCGTCGAAGCGATCCGTCGCGCCCCGCCACACCAGCAGCGTCACCACGGCGAACGCGACGAGCAGACTAATGGGTACTAGCCATGCCCACGCCGCACCGTGCCGAGCACTCCTTTCCGTCTCCCTCTTTCCCGGTAGGGAAGGCAGGTGTGGGTGCTCTCCGGGCGGCATGGGCGGCGGGGAAGTTGGGGCGACGTTCATTTCTTCAGCAGCAGCCGCAATCCGACAACGACGAGTGCGATTGAGAGGCTGCGGATGATCCACTTGCCCTGCATCCGGCGGGAAATCTGCGCGCCAATTTGCGCGCCGGGAATGACGCCGACCGAGAGGCCGATCATCGGTATCCAGCGGATGTCCCCCTGCACGAGGTGCGAGATTGAGCCGACCAGCGCCGAGATGACGAGGATGTAGTGCGAGGTCGCGGTGGCAACGTGCGCCGGGAAGCCGAAGAGGAAGACGAGCGCCGGGACATGGATGATGCCGCCGCCGATGCCGAGGATGCTCGACAGGAAGCCGACGACGAATGAGAGGGCAATCGCGCCCGCGAAGTTGTAGGCGTACACAAACTCCTCGCCACTCTTGTCCACGATCCGCCGCTCGACCCACCCGCGCGGCAGGGTGCGCTCGTCGTCCGGTGAGAGCGGCACGTACTTCACCTTCTTCGGGTCGGGCCGGACATTGAGGAAGACGGCAATCGCGATCAGGAAGATGCCGAAGACGATGTAGAAGGGGCGGCTGGAGAAGAGATTGGAGAGGTACGCGCCGACAATTGCGCCGGGCACCGTCGCGAGGGCGAGGCGGTTCGCCGTCCAGAAATCCACCCGGCCCTGACGAACGTACGACGCGGTGCCGGAGAGCGCATTGAAGAAGATGACCGCGAGCGATGTCCCCGCAGCCTCGGCGGGTTTGATGCCGGAGAGGGCGAGCAGGAAGATCGGCACCATGATGAAGCCGCCGCCCGCACCAACCAGCGTCCCGTACGTTCCCACACCGATGCCGACAACAGCCCAGATCACTATCTGAACGACCGTGTTACCCACCACTCCCCCCGTTCGCACGCACCGCCGCGCCCCAATGCACAGGCAGACGCGCGGCAGTGTACCACCGTGCGGTCCGGGGGAAGAAGCCAGAAACCAGAAACCGGAAGCCAAAGGGGAAAAGCCGGAGGTCAGAAGCCAGAAGCCAGAAGCCGGACGACAGTGGCTGAAGTTGGTCGTCCATACCTGAGGCCTGAGGCACAGAATCCATGCGCAAACCACGACACGCCACCATCGCTCTGGCTTCTGGTTTCTGGTTTCTAGATCCGAGCTACTTTTTCCGCTCCGCGCCGCTGCTATCGTCGCCGCCCTCGGCGGGCGCGGCGGTCTTGACGCCGGATTGCTCGGGCACATCGGCAGGGTACGCGGTGGCAGGCGTGTCGCGCACATCGGTGCGTTTCCCTTCCGCCGGATCGCTCATCTTGGTGCCGGGTCGTTCTTCGTGTGACTGCGGGGCGTGCATGGAGCCTCCTGGTGGGAAACGGCTAACCGATTTGTACGCAGCATCGTCACGCATGAGGCGTGCCATACGGGGGCAGACCGAGGAATCGCGCTCCATCGTCCATCGACACAGACATGTTCATAGTGCCGAGCGATTCCACTGCTACAGCGGGGAGCTACACGCCGCGCTTTCCCTGCTCGGTATCCATCTCATGGAGAACCCATAAGCCCTGAGGCATTCCCACAATCCGAGTCGGCGCTACGGCCTCGATGTCGGGGGCGCTGCGGCGTGGCAGGCGGCACGGTTGGAGCGACCGTCGGGATCGGTGTCGGGCGGGGATCTTCATCGGGATGTCCCGCTGCCACGACGGGTGGTGCCCGCCGCCGCTCGTGCTCACCTTCTGCTCCGCGCCGCCGGTGATGCGGACGATGTACACATCGGTCGTGTAGCCCGTGTACGCCTTCCAGGTTCCCGTCGTCGGGTTGCGCGCCGATGGCGATGATCGCGACGACGAGCAGGCCACCGATACCGCCCCGCCGCGCCGTGGCAGGGTTCGGCGGAGGTGGCGCGTACACGACGGGCGGCACCGGATGGAGGTTCACGGGCGGCGTGCCGCTCGTCCCCGTAGTGGAGGGAGTTGGCGCATCTGGCCGCAGCGCGGCGGTGATCGGTGGCGCCGGACCAAAGCGCGTCGCGCGGTCTTCCTCGTCGGGCGGGGCGGTATCGAGCACGTCGGCGGCAACGTACCGCTCGATCGCCTGGATCGCGGCGCACGGCGCCGACCGAGGGGTACCGCTCGTCTGGGTTCCCCGCCGTCATCCGTTCGATCAGCGCGGCAACAGGCCGTGGGAGTGCGGCGAGGCGCGCCTGCGCCTCCTGCGCACCCAATCGGCGGTAGGCGACGCCCGTCAATAACTCGAAGAGGACGAGGACGAGGCTGTACTGGTCCGTCGCGGGCTGCACGTAGGCGGTCATGTGCGCCTTACTCGGGGCTCATATAGAGCGGCATCCCCGGATGCCCCACCGTGCTTCGCGTGCGGCCGGAGAGGTCGTCGATCTGGGCGATGCCGAAATCCCCGACCTGCGCCCGTCCGTCCGTGGCGAGGAAAATATTGGCGGGTTTCACATCGCGGTGGACGATGCCGACATCGTGCGCGGCCTGAAGGCCGCGGCAGGAGTCCGCCGTCCAGCGGAGCTCCTGTTCGAGCGGCACGGTGCCCTGCTTCAGGCGGTCCGCCAGCGTGCCGCCGGGCACGTACTCGAGGATGAGATAGAGCGTGCCGTCCGTATCCGCGACGAGGTCATAGACGGCGACGAGGTTGGGGTTGATCCCCATGCGCGACCCCGCCTCCGCCTCCCGCGTGAAGCGCTCCTCAAGCCCTCGGAACGCCTCGGGATCGGTCGTGATCGTGCCCTTCAGCGTCTTGATCGCGCGCATATTCTTGAGGCGCGTATCGAACGCCTTTACCACGGTACCAAGCCCGCCCTCGCCGAGTTTCCCCTCGGTGCGATACCGGTTCAGGAGCAACGGAGGCGCCGCCTCGGCTGGTCGATCTTCCACCATGACGTTTCCCCTCTCCTCTCCGGGTCGGTCCCGTCAGGATCTCTGCGGCGGGCGGTGCGCGCATCGCGCACGCCATCGCCCCGACAAGCATGGTCTCGCGGACTATGATTATAAACGACCGGGCGCTGCTTGCGGTTCCCGCGCGGCGGCGAACCGTCCGCGCGACTTGATGACGGAAATAACACGGATCGCGGGTCACACGTTGCCGGGAGTGTGATCTCAATTCGGTTCACCATGCGGGCGAGGATAGGACGACAAATAGACCCTGAACGTACACCACGAGCCTTTTGCGATGGTCATGGCACGGAGTTTGCGTAATGGTGAATCGGAGAGTCGGTTCGTTCAAGTTTCGCAGGAGGTTCTTCTCATGGTACTGGTGGAGTTCGCGAAGATCAACTTCGGTCTCGGGATCATCGGCTGGATCGTCGTTGGCCTAGTCGCCGGCTGGCTCGCGCACATGGTGATGGGTTCGGGCGGTGGTGGCCTCGTTCAGGACCTGATCGTCGGCCTTCTTGGCGCCCTGGTCGGTGGCTTCATCATTGGCTTCTTCGTCAATGCGAGCTACGGGCTGATCGGCTCGATCGTTGTCGCGTTCATCGGCGCGCTGATCCTCACCTGGATCGTCCGCGCGGTGACGGGTGGCCGGTCGCCGGTCTAATCCTTACTCGCAACACCCAGCATGACATGAGCCGCCCATCCGGGCGGCTCTCTTTATTGAGAATGAAACGCGCCGAATTACCGCTTCATCATTACCGGCCCGCCACGATGCCTGCGCCGAAGGGGTCCACGCCGCCAGAGCGCAGATCGGTTGTGGGATCGACGTTCATCTGCTCCCCTCCCATTTTCCGTTTGTCACGCATGCAAAGGTAATGCATTCTATCATCGGCTCGATGAGATACGTTCCAATTTTGCTGCTTTCCCCGTGGGAAAGGATTGGGGGTAGGGGTAATGCGCGGGCAACGGCTGGTGGCGTTTCGACCGTACACGATGGAATTGGAGGATTTCGCGTTGCCGGACGTGCCCCCGCCGGGCCATCTGCTCGCGGAGACGACGTGCACGCTTATTAGCACCGGGACGGAACTGGCGAACTACACCGGCATCACCGTCGATCGCCGCGCGATGGGCGACGACTGGCGCGCCAAGCCGTACCGACCAGGCTACTCATACGTCGGCGTCGTGCGGGCAGTCGGCAATGGCGTGGAGGGGATCGGCGTCGGCGACCGCGTCTGCGGTCACGGGCCGCACGCCTCCATCGCGCTGCTCGAACCGCGCGATGTCGCCGTCGTGCCGGAGGGCGTCACCGACGTGCAGGCGGCGTTCGTTACGCTGCTCATCATCACGATGAATGGCGTGCGCCTCGCCAGGATCGAACTCGGTGATCGGGTCGCGGCGGTCGGCCTGGGGATGGTCGGCAACCTCGCGCTGCAGCAGGCGCGGGCAAACGGCAGCATCCCCGTCGTCGGCACCGACCCGCTCGCCGCGCGACGGGGATACGCGGAGCGTGTTGGGCTGATCGCGCTCGACCCCGCAGCGCCGGACTTCGCGGAGCGCGCCGCCGCGCAGACGGGAGACGGGCGGTTCGATGTCGTCCTCGAATCCACCGGCAGCCCCGCCGGGATGAAGCCCGCGCTCCAGATGGCGGCGCGGCACGGGCGCGTTGTCGCGATGGGCAGCACGCGCGGCATCGTGGAGCAGTTCGACCTCTACGGCGATGTGCACGTACCGGGCGTGACGATCATCGGCGCGCACATCGCGACGCACCCGGAGCACGCGAACTTCGCCAACCGCTGGACGATGGCGGCGAACCGCGCCGTCGCGCTCCGACTGCTCGCGGAGGGCCGTGTCAATGTCGATGCCCTCGTGAGCCACCGCGAACCGGCCGCGCACGCGCCGGATCTCTTCGCGCTCCTCGCCGACCGGCGCGCCGAGGCGATGGGATGCATACTCGACTGGCAGACCGCGTTGCATCCGTAGGGAAAGGGGCAAACGGAATGGAAGAAGCGCTTTCGTGCGACACATCGGTCGTGACGGGCACGGCGACCGTTGACGGCTCGGTGATCTTCGCCAAGAACAGCGACCGCGCGGCGAATGAGTGCCAGCCCTTGTTCCATGCGCCACGCCAGCGGCAACCCATTGACTCCACGGTGCATTGCCAGTACATCGCCATCCCGCAGGTTGAGGAGACGTGGGAGGTGATCGGCTCCCGCCCGCACTGGCTCTGGGGCTTCGAGATGGGTGTCAACGAGTGGGGCGTCACCATCGGCAACGAGGCGGTGCGCTCGCGCGAGCCGGACGAGGACGCCGCGCTGATCGGCATGGACCTCGTCCGGCTAGGGTTAGAGCGGGCGCGCACGGCGGACCTCGCCGTGCGGATCATCGGCAGCCTCGTCGAGCGGTACGGGCAGGGCGGCTCCTGCGAAGCGAACAGCTTCCGCACCTACCACAACTCCTTCATCGTCGCGGACCCGGCGGGGGCGTGGATTCTCGAAACGATGGGGCATCGCTGGGTTGCCCGGTGCGTGCGGGATCGCGCGGCAATCTCCAACCTCTACACGATCCGCGACGAGTGGGACGCCTGTTCGCCCGGCGCGGTGCAGCACGCGCAGGAGCAGTGCTGGGGCGGCACGCCGTTCGACTTCGCCGCCGCGTACCAGGACCCGGAGGCGGACCTCCGGCCCCGCGCCTGCCGCCTCGACCGCGCCCGCGCCGTGCTCGACGGCTACCGCGCGCCCGTCAGGGTGGAGGGGATGCAGGCGCTCCTCCGCGACCATTACGACGGCGACCTGCCAACCGGGCCGCAGCCCCTCCCCTCGATCTGTATGCACATGGCGCCCGCCCGCACCGGCGAGACGGCCGCCGCGATGGTCTGCCACCTCCGACACGACCGGCACCGCGAGTTGAACGTCGTCTGCTGGACGGCGTTCGGTTCGCCCTGCCTGAGCGTCTTCCGTCCCGTCTATCCAGTGCTCGTCGGCCTGCCCGCCATCCTCGATGTTGGCAGCGCGACGTACGATCCCGCCTCGCCGTGGTGGGCCTTCGAGCGGTTGCAGCGCATCGTCGCGCAGGCCCCCACCCTCGCGCCCGTCGCCCGCGCACAATTGTCTGCGTTGGAAGCGCAGTTCCGCACGGAGGCGGACGACGCCGAAGCCGAGGCCGAACGCTATCTCGTCCGTGGCGAACATACGCGCGCCGTCGCCACCCTTCGTGCCCTCGTCGATTCCACCACCGACCGCGCCATCTCGCTCGCCCGCACCCTCAGCGACGAACTGGCAGCGGAGGCGAGGAGTGTGGCGATTCCGGCGATGGTTGAGGCATGGCGTCCGCTCAATGATGCGGCTGGGCTGCCGACGGTTGAATCTATGGCGGCTATCTCATCATAACGAACACTGAAGATCGGACGATAAAATTTGAAGCGATACACACTATTGAACAAAACGGAGGCTATCGCTGGGGTGCGTCTTGCCAGTCTCTCGATCAACGAAGGAATCGCGTATCTCGTGCAAACGTATGGCATGTATGAGGACGACGCGCGTGAGAAGGTACTCATCGCGAAAGGCGTCATCGGTCGCGATCGCCACAAAGTCCCCGAATAGTCCCTTCTTTTCATTGTTCGTGAAAGTATTGGTTCGTCCGTGGCGAGCATGTGCGCGCTGTCGCCACCCTCCGCGCCCTCGTCGATTCAACGACCGACCGCGCCATCTCCCTCGGCCGCACCCTCGGCGACGAACTGGAAACGCGGGAAGGCGACGCGGCGAACCCCGCCATGGTCGCGGCGTGGCAACCACTGAATGGCGCGGTCAGCTTGCCCTTCGTCACTCCCGCGATGGTCAAGATGCGCTGACAACAGAACCGGCGCATCCGGTGTACGATAGCACCTCAGCGCCGTCATTGGGGCGGGCTTTGCGTGCATCGTACATGAGGGGATGACCAGATGCGACTTGAGGGTAAGGTGGCGGTGATCACGGGCGCGGCGTCGGGGATTGGGCGCGCGACGGCGCAGGTCTTCGCGCGGGAGGGCGCGCGGCTCATGCTCGGCGATGTGGACGAGGCGGGCGTACGACAGGTGGCGGCGGGAATCGTGCGGGACGGTGGCGCGGCGGAGTCGATGCGGACCGACGTTTCGGTGGGAGCGGACGTGCGGCGACTCGTGGATGGCGCGGTCGAGCGGTACGGGAGACTCGACATCATCTTCAACAACGCGGGCATCGGCATGGGCGGTTCGATCATCGACCGCGACGAGGAGGACTTCGACCGCGTCGTCGGCGTCAATCTCAAGGGTGTCTTCTTGGGGTGCAAGTATGCGCTGCCCCATTTCCTGAACAACCCGACAGGCGGCGCAATCGTCAACATGTCCTCCAACGGTGGCCTGATCGGGCGGCCCGCCGACCCGCTCTACGTCGCCACGAAGCACGGCGTGATGGGGCTGACGAAGTCGCTCGCCCTCGCCTACGCCGATAAGCGCGTGCGCGTGAACGCCGTCTGCCCCGGCCCAATTGACACGCCGATGATCTGGCAGGGGCTACCGGCGGACGCCGACCGCGAGGAGTACATCCGCCGCCTGGTCGCGGCCTGCCCGACACCGCGGATGGCCGCGCCGGAGGAGGTGGCGAACGCCGCGCTCTTCCTCGCGTCGGATGAGGCCAGTTTCGTGAGCGGCGTCGGGTTGGCGGTGGACGGCGCGAAGGCGGCGGGCGTCTTCAACGCCGACCGTTACCGGCTCGACTTCGACTTGCTGGACTGAGGGAGGGATACGTCCTCACCCCCTCCCCTCTCCATCGCCCAAAGATTATGGCCTCTATCAGTTTCGTTCGGCGATGGAGAGGGGAGGGGAAGGGTTCAGAATTTCGCCTACTCCCGCTCCTGCTCAACCCGTCCGTCATCGCGGCCTCCGTTTGTCTAACCAAATGAACCGCAGAGATGCCAGGAGGGATTTACCACAGAGGACACGGAGCACACGGAGTGCACAGAGGAAAAAAGAGAATTACTCTGTGGACTCTGTGAACTCTGCGCGCTCTGTGTTCTTTGCGTCTTTGCGGTTCTCCCCGGTTTCTACCCCACGGCGGCGGGCTGGGCGACGATGAAGGGTTCGATGGACGGCGCGATGCCGAGGCGGTCGAGGAGGTCGTCCAGTTCCGCATTGGTGATTGCGTCGATGCTGGGGGAGAAGCCGCGCGTCACATTGCTCGCGATGGCGCCACGTCGCCGCAGAATTTCCTTGCGGATCGCGAGGCCGACGACGGGCTGCCCCTCGAATTGGATCAGCGGCAGGTAGCGGTCAAAGATCAGCGCTGCGATGCGGCGGTCGCCCGCCTCGATGGCGACGCGGACGGCGCGGAGGACCTCGGGGAAGGCGAAGCCCGTCATCGTGCCGCAGCCGCCCCGACTCATCTCACCGAGCGCGGAAACGCCGCCCAACCCGCCGAAGACCTGCAAATCGGGCCGCGCGGCGAGTAACCGCGTGATCTTCGGGGGCGTCGGCGGGTCTTCGAGCTTAATGACGGTCGCGCCGCTCACCTCGGCGGCGCGCAGGATGACGCTCGCGGGCATCATTACGCCGCTGGAGGCGGGGTGGTCCTGGATGATGAGCGGCAGGCCGCCTTCGCGGGCGATGCGCGCGTAAAAATCGGGCAGCAGGTCGATGTTCGTCATCAGCGTCGGTGGGGAGACCATCACCGCCGACGCGCCCCGCTCGCGCGCCTCCTGCGCGAGTGCGATGACGCCGCGCGCTGCTCGCCGTGCAGCCGACAGCAATCGGCACCCGCCCATCCGCAGCCTCCCGCACGGCATCGAGCACCGCGCGCCGCTCGTCGTCGGAGAGCGCGTTTGCCTCACCCATCACGCCGAGCACCGTCAGGCCATCGACGCCCCAGGTGATCGCGGCGTCGATTAGCCGCCGCTGGCTCGCCAGATCAAGCGAACCGTCCGCCCCGAACGCCGTCGGGACGATGTACCAGGTGCCGCGCATCTTCGCTCCTCCGCGGTGAGTAGAGAGTAGACAGAAGTCACAAGGAGGCGATTGTAGCGTACTTCGAGAGAAACCGGGGAAGAGGCGCGGGCGTTATGTAGTATGGTGAGCAGATATTGATCTGCATTCAGATCGCGATTCATCGTGCTGTCTACTATCTACTCTCATGGAGCGGCGATTGTGACGATCTCCCGCGATCCAACGCTCATCTGCCCGATCCTGATCGGCCGCACGGCGGCGCTCCAGTCGTTGCGCGATCTGCTCGTGCCGGTGCGTGGCGGTACTCGCGAGCCGCGCCGTCTATGCCAGCCCCGTCTTCACCGAAACGACACCGGGCGCGCGGGGTACGATGGAGGAGGGCGCGCGCGATACGGCGGAGGCGCCGGCGCTTGCGCGAAAGATCGGTTGGTCCGCGGGGCAGGCGTACGCGGAATGGTGCGCCGCTGCGGTACATGCGACGCATGGCAGTTTCGGTGCGGCGCTTGCACACGGTCACGAGGCGGTGCGGATCGCGATGGAGATCGACCATCAGCAGTGGATTGCCGCCGCACATTGGGCGCTCGGACTGACCTATGTCTCGATGCGCGCGCCGGACCCGGCCGTCACGCATCTGGAGGCGGTTCTGTCGCTGATACGGGAGCTCGGCTCGGCGTGGTGGATCGGCAATATCACCGGCTATCTCGCACAGGCGTACCTGCTCCGCCGTGACCCGCAGGGGGCGGAAGCCCTGCTAACGGCGACGATGCCACGCGACCATGCGCCGCGCAACTCGCCGGAACGCCGGATGGCATGGGCATGGGCTGAGACGCTGCTCGCGAAGGGCGACCCTGCCGCCGCGCTGGCGATCGCGGACACTTTGATCGCTTCCGCACCCGGCATACCCAATCCGCAGGCAATCCCGTGGCTCGACAAACTGCGCGGCGAGGCGCTGACCGCGCTGCATCGCCTCGATGAAGCCATATCCATCCTCGAAAGCGCGCAGCGTGCCGCCGCCGCGCAGGGCGTGCAGCCGCTCCTCTGGCAGGTACACCGCGCGCTTGGTCACACCTACCACCAATGCAAAATGGAGGAAGCAGCCAGCCGCGAATTTGTCGCCGCCCGCGCGGTTATCATCGCGCTCGCGGGGACGGTTGATGATCCGGCGCTCCGCGAGCAGTTCCGTGCCGCTGCGCTCAACACGCTGCCGAAGGAACGCACACCCACGCCGCGCCAATCCGAGACGGCGAAGTACGGCGGCCTGACGGCGCGCGAGCGGGACGTGGCGGCACAGGTCGCGCGGGGGAAATCGAACCGCGCCATCGCGGAAGCGCTCTTCCTCAGCGAGCGGACGGTCGCCACCCACATCAGCAATATCCTCGGCAAACTCGCCCTCACTTCCCGCGCCCAGATCGCCACCTGGGCGGTGGCACACGGGCTGACCTCGGCGGAGTAGCCGCAGCAGTGCGCCGGTCGCGCGCGGCGGCACGCCATCAGATAGCCATCGCGAGAAAACTACGTATCCCCACGGGCTCCACTTCAGTAATTCTGACGAGGGCGCGCTATGGCGTTCGTGCCACACTGTCCCCAGACCCGGACCGGGCGGGATGCCCCGAGGCGGCTGCAGCGCGCTGATGGGATGCGACGATCGACACAAATTACATGAAGGAGCGAACACATGCCACTCGTCAACGTCAAACTGATCGAAGGTGTCTTCTCCGCGGAGCAGAAGCGCGAAATTATCACCAGACTGACCGACACGATGGTCGAGATCGAGGGCGAGAATATGCGCGGGGTGACCTGGGTCGTCGTCGAGGAAGTACAGAGCGGCGATTGGGGCATCGGCGGGCAGGCGCTGACCACCGCCGACGTCAAGGCGCTTGCGGCAGGCGTCCCGGCCTAGACCGCACCGAGACAAGAAGCCAGGGGCGAAGTGGGGAGGTTGCCATTTTGCCCCTTGTCCATGAAAGAGAGCACACGAATGGTTACACAAGCAGTACCTGACCTGATCGCGATTAAAGGACGGCAGCAGCAGGCATGGGCGACGGGCGACTACGAGATGGTCGGCGTCACGCTCGTTATTATGGCGGAGCAGTTGTGCGAGGCGATGGATCTGCGCGCCGGGCAGCGCGTCCTCGACGTGGCGAGCGGCAACGGCAATGCCGCGCTCGCCGCCGCCCGCCGCTTCTGCGCCGCCACCAGCACCGATTACGTCCCCGCCCTCCTCGAAGGGGGCAAGCAGCGCGCCGCCGCCGAGCATCTGGACATCGCCTTCCAGGAAGCGGACGTCGAGAACCTCCCCTTCGCGGATGGGTCGTTCGACGCAGTGGTCTCGGTCGTCGGCGCGATGTTCGCCCCGGATCAGGAGCGGACGGCAAGCGAGATGGTGCGCGTCGTCCGCACGGGTGGGAAGATCGGCATGGCGAACTGGACGCCTGATGGCTTCATCGGCCAGTTGTTCCGCACGATCGGGAAATATGTCCCGCCGCCGCCCGGTCTAAAGCCCCCGCGCTGTGGGGCACGGAGGAGCGGTTGCGCGAACTCTTCGGCGATCACGTCAGCACGTTGACCGTGACCCGCCGCAATTATGTCTTCCATTCCCGTTCGACGAACGACTGGGTGGCGTACTTCCGCGCGCACTACGGGCCGATCACGAAAGCCTTCGATGGGCAGGATGCGGCGGCCAAGGATGCCCTCGCCGCCGACATCGCGAACCTCCTGCTGCATTTCAATCGCTCGGACGACGCGACGCTCGCCGTCCCGAGCGAGTATCTGGAGGTCGTTGCAGTCAAGAAATGACCCAAAGCAGCACGACACCCCCCCTCTCCATCGCGGGCGCCCTCTGGGCAGGTGAGAGGGGGCAGGGGGTGAGGTTCCCTTACCCCGATACGTTGAACGAGGCGGTCGCCGAACCGGACGGACCGTTGAAAGCAGCGCATTGGACAATGACCGTCGCATTGCCGGGCTTCGCTTCCGATCCGATGGTCCATGACCAGTTGTATTTGCCTTGCTCGTCCGTTTGCCCTGGCCGGAGCGACGGCTTGATTGGGATGTTGCCGATGTACGTGACATCGATAGCACAGCCCACCTTGCCGTTGGTCAGCACATCCACCGTCTGGATGTCGCCGACTTTCACCGTGCCGACGAGGTTCGACAGCTTGACATCGAAGCCCTGCGAAGCGCTTGGGGCCACCACGGTCGGCACATTCTTAGACCCAGCCACACCGGATGTTGATGTTGAGGTGGGGGCGGCGGCACTCGCCGATGGCGACGGCGCAACCGTGGTCGCGGGCGTCGTCGGCTTCACCGTAGTGTAGCGCCACTGGTAGTAGTGCTGGCCGATGTTCCCCATCTCCACCTTAAAGGCGTCCGGGTTGCTCGCGGTGTATGTGAGCACGCGCCGCTCGAAGACCTGGATCATTACGTCATTCTGCTTCCCACCGACCTTGACGGAGGCGCGGAACGGCTCGGAGATCGCATAGCCGATCGTCTGCAACCCCGCCTTGGTCCGGTAGTCCGCGAAGGTCTTCGGGACGTTGTGCTTCGTCGTGTCGTCGAACGCGCCGATCGTCGTCTCCGGCGACTGCGCCGCCGTGGTTGGGGTCGTCACGTCGCCCGTTGCGGAGACCGTCGCCGTCACATTACTGCCGGTCTTCGACTGTGCCACCGCGAGGAGAGTGACCGCCTTGGTGGCAAGCGTCGCGTAGGTCGGGCCGGTGTTGTCGGGGTCGCCCGCGATCGGGATGGCGGGCGGCGCTTGCCCCTGGAATGTGCTGTCACCCGTCTGGATCTGCCCCTTAACGATCTCGGTGGCGAGCAGGCCATTCGTCACCTTGCCGTTGGTCAGTTCCATCCGCCCCTTGTCGAAATACTGGACGGTGCGCTTGCCACCAGTGGCTTCTTTGTAATCTTCCGTCTGCTTGTCCTTCGCGGTGCTGAGCGGTCCCCAGAAGTTCGGCGTGATCGCCTCGCCCGCTTTCCACTGCGTCTCGAACTGTGGATCCGCATACGTCGATGCCGCCTGAAGGGTCGCCACCCCTGCGGATGATATGAGCACAAGGAATATCGCCGTTAGTGTCAATTTCCGTCGCATTCTCACTCGCCCTTCCTGTAACCGCACCCCACGTCCGTGAGGAGTGATGCGGGATTCGCCCCACCATGACGGCAACAGACTGCACGGACACGCCGGATGTGTCAAGGCGACCACGTTCCCCGAGCAGGGCTGATGCGTTCTCGCAGTCGGATGCTGAGCGAGGAAGAACGAGCGCTCCTTTGCGACGATTTTCGTGTCGAAGCGAAGATCAATCACAAAGGAGCGCCCGATGCAGTCTCTGTCGTTGTCCCTGCCGGAAGCAACCGGTTCGTCGGTGTCCCCGCTTTCGCCCCTCGATCTCCTCGCTGCCTTCGCCCGCGTCCCTGATCCCCGTCGTCCGCATGGTCGCCGCTTTCCCCTCGCCGCCTTGCTCGCGAACCGTCTCTCCGTGCTCGCCATCGCCCAGTGGGGCAAGCGTCAATCCCCCGCCGTCCTTGCCGCGCTTGGCTTCCCGGATGGTGTCACGCCCCACCAAACAACGATGCAACGCCTCTTTCGCAAGCTCGATCCGCTCCCGCTCGCCCGCGCCCTTACCGCCTGCTTCGCGCCAATGCCTGCGGCGGAGCGCCCGGTGCGTGGCAGCAACGGGGTCGCCTTCGATGGCAAAGCGCAGCGCGGTCGTCTCGCCTGTGCCGACCAGCCGGAATATCCCGTGCATATGCTCAGTGCGGTCGTGCATGACCTCAGCATCGTCCTCGCCCAGACGCCACTTGACCACACGGGTGAGAAAGCGGAAGCCGAACGCTCCTACGAGCCAATGATCGTTGCCCGCCTCGACTGGACGGGATGCGTCCTGACGGGGGATGCCCGCTATTGCCAAGCCGATTTCTGCACCACCGTGCGGGACGCGGGTGGCGACTATCTCCTGATTGTCAAGGAGAATCAGGCGACACTGTTGCGCGCTTGCCACGCTCTTCGCTTCCCGTGCCGATGCCGCCCTCGCCGCCAGTCTGCCCGCCTGGGACATGCGCGAAGCGACGACGGTGGACAAGGGGCACGGTCGCCTTGAAGTGCGCCATCTGATTACCTCGACCGAACTGAATGACTATCTCGATTGGCCGGGGGTAGCGCAGGTGATGATGATCGAGCGCACCTGGTGGGAGCGTGGGAAAAAGAAGCAGGCGGTGCGCTACGGGATTACCAGTCTTCCTGCCGCAGTCGCGGGTGCGCAGTGGTTGCTGACGTTGGTGCGCGGTCATTGGCAGATCGAAAACGGACTCCACGATATCAAGGATGTCACGCTGGGCGAGGATCGCAGCTTGATCCACAAGGGACATGGACCGAGCAACATGGCGATCTTACGTGATACCGTCGTCAATGTGCTGCATCGCGCCGGGTGGCGCACGATTGCCGAGCGATTACGCTTCTACAGCGGGAATGCACACGCCGCACTCGCCTTACTCGGTATCCCCATCAGGGAGAACGCATAAGCCCTGCTAGTCTGGCACGGTAGGCGTGTTGCGGCGGGCGCGTCGGTGCGGTACGCTTCGATCACAGAACGTACGTTCACATGGCGCGATGGGATAGCGACGCCGGATGGCAGACGAACACGGGACAGCGAATCACGAGCATGAAGGCGCGACCGCGACGGACGCTGACGGCGACCAGTATGCGTGGCTACGGCAGCGCACGTACCTCTATTTGCGCGAGCAGGGTGGCGCGGCGCATGAGGACGCGGTCATCCGGCATGTCTTCGGCTCCGGTGGCCCGCCGACGCTCTGGCGCACGCTCGTCCGCACCGTCCTCGACGAACCGGCAAAGTTCCGCCTGCGGCCCGATCAGCATTGGATGCTCGTGGAGGAGATCCCCGTCCCCGCGACAGTGGACGATCTCGCCGGGACGGGCGAGTACATCGTGCTCGATGTCGAGACGACGGGATTACGCCCGTTTCAGCAGCGATTAATCGAGGTCTGCGCGCTCAAAATTCGCGAGGGCGAAATCATCGACACCTTCACGACGCTGCTGAACCCGGAGAAGCGGCTCCCCCGGTTCATCACCGAACTGACCGGCATCACGGACGAGATGGTGCTCCATGCGCCTCGCTTCCCCGCCATCGCGGACAACCTGCTGCAATTCGTCGGTGAGCGGCTCTTGATCGGGCACAATGTGCGCTTCGACATCTCGTTCGTCAACGCGGAGTTGGCGCGGGCGCGACGCCCCCCGCTGATTAACCCGCGCCTCGACACGCTCGCGCTCGCGGTGCGGCTCTTGCCCGGTCTGAAGAAGCCGAACCTCGAACGGATGGCGTCCACCCTCGGCGTGCCGATCACGCACCGGCACCGCGCCGAGGGCGACGCCCGCCTGACCGCCGAATCGCTCCACCGCCTCCTGCCGCTGGCGAAGCAGGCGGGCCTGCCGACGTTGGAGGCGATGCAGGCACTCGCCGTCCCCGCCACCGCCGAGCCGCACGGCAACGCGAGCGGCGTCGAGGCGGTCGGCAGCGGTAGGGCGTATCTCGACCGCGCCTTTCTGCGAACGGTGCCACACGCGCCGGGCGTCTACCGAATGCTGGACGGCGACGGGCGGATCATCTATGTCGGCAAGGCGAAGAACCTCCACGACCGCGTCTCGTCGTACTACTCGCAGCACCTCGGTCTGACGCGCAAGATGGACGGCCTCCTGGAGGCCATCGCGCGCATCGAGATCGAGGTGGTCGGCAGCGAATTGGAGGCGTTGCTGCTCGAATCGCGCCTCATCCACCGCCACCAGCCGCGCTACAACCGCGCAATGAAAAATCACGCGCTCTACCCGTACATCAAGATCGACGTGCAGAAGCCGTGGCCGCGCATCCGCCTCGCGCGGACGGTCAAGGAGGACGGCGCGCGCTATTTCGGCCCCTTCCGCTCCCGCAGCGCGGCGCAGAGCACCATCGATGTGCTCGCGGAGGTGCTGCCGCTTGTCACCTGCACGCGGGGCTTCTCCAACCCGAAGAAGTGGGGCAACCCGTGCCCGCGCCTCGGCATGGGTAAGTGCCTCGGCCCATGCGTCGGTGAGGGCGACCCAAAGGAGTACTTCGCCTTCATCGACGACGCGATGGCCTTCCTCGAAGGGCGGCACGACGGCATCCTGAAGCGGCTCTGGGCGAAGTTGGAGACGGCGGCGGAGCGGCTGGACTACGAGGACGCCGCACGGCTGCGGAACGCGATCCGCACCGTCGAGTCGGTCGCGCGGATCCATCAGACGCTCGCGCGGCAGGTGGAGACGGGCCATCTCGTGCTCGCGCTGCCGTCGCCGGAGCCGGGGTGCACGGAGGCGTTGCTGATCGTCCGGGGTCGCGTCGTCGCGCAACGGCGTGTCCGGCGGGGCGAGGCGGTTGCGTTCGTCGCGGAGTGGCTGGTCGCGGCGTATCGTCGCACCGAGGACGATGCGATCCCCGATGTCGTCCCGCAGGACGATGTGGACGAGTTGCACATCATCGAGCGCTGGCTCCATCACCACGCCGGTGATGCGGGCCAGTTCCCGCTCCCGGAAGACCGCCACGCCGCGTCCGGCTGGTGGGCGCTCGCGGAATCCCTCGTCGCATACGACGCGGCGGCGGAAGACTGGACGCGCGCCGACCTTGACGCCGTCCCCGACGACGTGGAGGACGAGGCGGACGCCGTTCTGGTCGAGTAGGGGGGATGCGGCCCTAACCCCCCGTGCCGCCTAGAGGGCACCCCCTTCCCCACGGGGGAAGGGGGAGGGAAGCGGAATAATGCCGCGCCGCGCCTCAGAACCCCCTCCCGCTCCGGGAGAGGGCAGGGGGTGGGTATCCCGGATGGAATATGCTACCCTCCGGTACGGTCCCGGATGGCTGGACAACAAGGGGGAAGCAATCTTGCGCGTTCTGATTACGGGCATCACGGGGTTCGCCGGGAGCCATCTCGCCGAGTATCTCCGCACGCGCGACGGCGTCGAGGTCTACGGGATGTATCGCTGGCGGTCGCGGCTGGAAAATCTGCGCGACCTGCAGCGCGCGGGCGCGCTGAATGTCATTGAGGGTGGCGCGTCCAATGTCGCGGCGATCCAGCGGGCGTTCGCGCCGGACAAAGTGAACCTCATCACCGGCGACATCGTGGACGCCCTCTCGGTGCGGATCGCCGTCGAGGCCGTCCGGCCCGACCGAGTCTTTCATCTCGCGGCGCAGAGCCATGTGCTGACCTCGTGGAACAGCCCGACGGACACGATGCGCACCAATGTTGAGGGGCAGATCAACCTCTTCGAGGCGGTGCGCGCCGCCGACTTGGACCCGCTCATCCATATCGCGGGGTCGAGCGAGGAGTATGGCCTCGTCCACGAGGATGAGGTACCGATCAGCGAGGTGAACGACCTGCGACCGCTCAGCACATATGCCGTCTCGAAGGTGACGCAGGACCGGCTCGCGTATCAATACTGGCGGTCGTACGGCGTGCGCTCGATCATCGCGCGTGGGTTCAACCACTGCGGTCCGCGACAGACGGAGAACTTCGTCGTGGCGACGCTCGCGCAACAGATCGCCGCGATCGAGGCGGGTGTGCGGGAGCCGGTGATCCGCGTTGGTGATCTGACGAGCAGGCGCGACCTGACCGATGTGCGCGACATCGCCCGCGCGTACTGGTTGCTCCTCGAGACGTGCGCGCCCGGCGAGGTCTACAACATCGGTTCGGGCACGACGCGCACGGTGCAGGAAGTGCTCGATGCGTACCGCACGCTGACCAACGCCGACTTTCGGATCGAGCACGACCCGAATCGCGCGCGCCCCTCCGATGTCAAGGTGCTCTGGGCGAACGACGCGAAGTTCCGCGCGGCGTCCGGGTGGCAGCCGGCGATTCCGTTCGTCCAGACACTGCGCGACACGCTCGATTACTGGCGGCGTCGCGTCACCGAAACGACTTAACGCACGGTCGCAAGGCCGAAGGAGCGCAGCACGGATGGCGGACGCCGAGCGGATACGGTTCGGGACTGACGGGTGGCGGGCGGTGATCGCCGAGGGCTTCACGCTCGCCACGGTGCACCGATGCGCGGCGGCGATTGCTGACTGGGTCAAGCAGACCGAGGGGGCCGACCAGCGGGGCGTCGTCGTTGGTTACGACCGGCGGTTCATGTCGGAGCGGTTCGCGCTCGGTGTCGCGGAGGCGTTGCTCGGGCAGGGCGTCCGCGTCCTCTTCTGCGACCACGGCCCCGTGCCAACGCCCATCGTGACCTTCACCGTGCCGCACACGCAGGCGGCGGCGGGCGTCATGATTACCGCCAGCCACAACCCGGCGATCTATAACGGCATCAAGGTTAAGACGGCGGCGGGCGCACCGGCGGATCGCACGATTGCCACAGTGATCGAGACCTACGCCGACGCGCGGCAGGCGAGCGGTGAGGCGATCCCGCTCGTGCCGTTCGGTGAGACGTACATCGACGGGCGGTACATGCCGCTCGACCCGTTCCCGGAGTATCAGGCCGCGTTGCGGAACCTCGTCGACATCGAGGCGATCCGCCGCGCGAACCTCCGCATCGTCATCGATGCGATGCACGGCGCGGGCGCGGGGGTCTTGCAGCGCATCCTCGGCACCGGCGCGGGAACGCGACCGATCATCGAGATTCGCGGCGCGCACAACCCGCTCTTTCCGGGGATGAAGGGGCCGGAACCCGTCGCGGAGACGCTCGGCCCGCTGATGCGGGCGGTGACGGCGCACGGTGCGGACCTCGGCATCGCGTTCGACGGCGACGGCGACCGGATCGCGCTCGTCGATAACCACGGGAACTACGTCAACAGCCAGGAGACCTTCGCGATGCTCGCGATGTACCTCGGCGAACGGGACGATGTGCGCGACGGCGCGATTGTGCGCTCGGTGAACGGCTCCGTGATGCTGGACATCCTCGCGGAGCGGTATGGCGTCCCGCTGATCGAGACGCCGATTGGCTACGCGCATATCGGCCCCGCGATGGTCGAGCACGGCGCAATGCTCGGCGGCGAGGAGAGCGGCGGGTTCGCGTTCGGCACGCATTTGCCGGAGAGGGATGCGTTCGTCGCCGCGCTCTATATCCTCGATCTCCTGCAACGGCGCGGCACGGATGTCGCGGGGCTGCGGTACGGCGTTGAAATCCGCACCGGGCCGTGGCACAACCGGCGGCAGGATGTGCCGCTCGCGCCCGAGGCGATGGACGAAACCCGCGCGCGGCTGGCGGCGGTGGAGACGGGCGGGCTGGGTCTCGCGGGTTCGCCCGTGACGAAGACGGTGACGCTGGACGGCCTGAAACTGATCGGTGAGGATCGCCGCTGGCTGCTCGTCCGCACGAGCGGCACGGAGCCGCTGGCGCGCGTCTACGCCGAGGCGCGCGACCCGCAGACGGTCGAGATGCTGCTCGCGCTCGGTCAGGCGCTCCTGTCGGGCGCGGACACGAGCGTGTTCTTGGCACCCTCCGCGACGCCCGCAGGTGATACAACGGGTGTTGAGACCGGGGAGCAGGAAGAGAGCGAAACGCGCCCGCGCGCGCCGCGACCGAGCCGGTACGCGCGCCGCCGTTCCGGTGATCGGGCATGAGGCGTGCTATACTGGGGGCGTGCCTGTTTCTGGTGGAATAGCACGCACAGTCGTGGTGTTTTAAGATAACCGGGGTGAGTGGGACGATGCAGGAGGAGCACGGAGCGACGGCGGAGAGCGCGGCACGGGGCGATGTCGCGGCGCAATTGGAGGCGATTGCGGAGGAAATCCGCGTCTGCACGAAGTGCGAACTCTGTAAGATGCGCACGAAGGCGGTGCCCGGTGATGGTCCCGTCGATGCGCGCATCCTCTTCATCGGCGAGGCCCCCGGCTTCCACGAGGATCAGCGCGGTCGCCCATTCGTCGGCGCGGCGGGCAACCTGCTCAACGATCTGCTCGCCTCGGTCGGCATCGCGCGCGAGCAGGTCTTCATCACGAACCTCGTCAAGTGCCGCCCTCCCGGCAACCGCGACCCGCTGCCGGATGAGATCAGCACCTGCACCAGCAATTATCTGGATCGGCAGATCGCGCTGATCAACCCGCGCATGATCGTCGCGATCGGGCGGTTCTCAATGGCGCGCTACTTCCCTGGCGAGAAGATCATGAAGATTCATGGGCAGCCGAAGCGCGCCGATGGCCGCATCTACTTCCCGATGGTGCACCCCGCCGCCGCGCTGCACCAACCCGCGTTCATGGAGCATGTGAAGGAAGACGTGCGCAAAATCCCGGCGTTGCTCGAAGAAGCGATGGCCATGGCGGAGCCGGAGCCGGGGGAAGAGTCGCCGGAGCAGATGTCGCTCTTCTAAGGAGCGGAACGGAGTAACGAGTAGCGAGTAACGAGTTAGGACGTACGCAGTTGGGGCGATTTTCCGGTGGTGGCAGGCTAAAGTCCGCCACCACGGGATTTTCTCGCGAACTGTATAACTCCTAACGAGTAGCAAGGAACAAGACGCGGGATTGCGTCTGCTCGTTATTCGTTACTCGTTACTATCCAAAGGATTCAAACCACATGCGCCCGCCCTGCGCGGACGTGGGTGGTGCAAAAACAATTGCCGCAGGACGTTCACACCTTCATTGGAGGCATATTCCCCTTGGCAAAGACAACAAACAAGCGCGTGCGCATTATCCCGCTCGGTGGGATGGGCGAAGTCGGCAAAAATATGATCGTGTACGAGTACGCGGATGACATCATCATCGTCGATGTCGGTGTTGGTTTCCCCGAAGAAGAGATGTTCGGCGTGGACCTCGTGATCCCCGATGTCACGTACCTCGCGGACAAGTTACACCGCGTTCGCGGCATTTTCATCACCCACGGTCATGAGGATCATATCGGCTCCCTGCCGTACCTCCTGACGCAACTCGGCAACCCGCCGATCTACGGCACGCCGCTGACGCTCGGTTTAATTAGCGTCAAACTGCGGGAACGGCACCTGCTTGAGAAGGCGACCTTGATCGCGCTGACGCCGGAGAGCGTCATCCAGGCGGGCCACTTCACGATTGAGCCGTTCCGCGTCAGCCATTCGATCCCCGACGCGGTCGGGTTCGGCATCACGACGCCTGCGGGTCTTGTCGTGCACACCGGCGACTTCAAGTTCGATCAGACGCCCGTCGATGGGCTGCCGACCGACTTCGGCAAGATCGCGGAGTTCGGCAACCGGGGCGTGCTCGCGCTCGTGACGGACTGCGTCCATGTCGAGACCCCCGGCTTCACGCCCTCCGAGAGGGTCGTAGAGGAGGCGTTCGACCGCATCTTCGCGCAGGCCGGCGGGCGCATCATCGTCGCCACATTCGCGTCGCTCATTTCGCGCATTCAGCAGGTCGTCGATGTCGCCGCGCGATATGGGCGCAAGGTCTGCCCCATCGGGCGGAGCATGGAGAACAACGTCGAGATGGCGCTCGGCATGAATTACCTGCACGACCCGCAGCGGGTGATTGTCGATGTGCGGCGCGCGGCGGAGCTCTCGCCGGAGCGCGTCGCGTACGTCGTCACCGGCAGCCAGGGCGAGCCGATGGCTGCGCTCAGCCGCATCGCGGGCGGCGATCACCGGCAGTTAAAGATTCTGGCCGGCGACACGGTCGTCATCAGCGCGACGCCGATCCCCGGCAACGAGACGAGCGTTGGGCGGATCATCAACAACCTCTTCCAGCAGGGCGCGGATGTCATCTACTCGGCGCTGAGGACGGTGCACGTCTCCGGCCACGCGAGCAAGGAGGAGCTGAAGTTGATGCTCAACCTGACGCGCCCAAAGTACGTGATGCCGCTGCACGGCGAGCAGCGCCACCTGATCCTCTACAAGCGGCTGGCCGAGAGCATGGGCTGGCACGAGGACGCGATTGTGCTGGCGAAGAATGGCAGCGTCGCGGCGTTCTCGGACGAGTACGCCGGGATTATGGAGACCGTGCACGCGGGCTTCCTCTTCGTGGATGGCATTGGCGCGGGCGAGGTGGGCGAGGTCGTTATCCGCGACCGGCAGATGCTCGCGCGGGACGGTATTCTGATGGTCGTCGTCTCGGTTGATCGCGAGACGGGCAAACTCGTCTCCGGGCCGGACATCGTGTCGCGCGGGTTCGTCTCGCAGCGGCGCAGCACGGACTTGATCGAGGGGACGAAGGAGCGCGTGCGCGACTCACTCATCTCGTCCAACGGGAACCACCCGATGGAGTGGAGCTTCCTGATGCGGAAGATCAAGGATGTCGCCGGGTCGTACCTCTACGAGCAGACCCGCCGCCGCCCGATGAT